>NZ_MJIR01000102.1:392-127497 GCF_001878835.1 Microbacterium sp. AR7-10
CCCGCCGGCCGTCCGCTCGCAGTGACCGCCGACCTCGCTTCGTTCTGGTCGGGTCCGTATGCGCAGGTGCGGGCGGAGATGCGCGGGCGCTATCCGAAGCACCCCTGGCCCGAAGACCCCTGGTCGGCCACGGCGACGCGGCACACCCGTCGACGGGCGGCTCGCGACTGAGCCGACGAGTCAGCACTCGATGACGTTCACCGCGAGGCCGCCCTCGCTGGTCTCCTTGTACTTCGTCGACATGTCGAGGCCCGTCTGGCGCATGGTCTCGACCACGGCGTCCAGCGACACGTAGTGGTGACCGTCGCCGCGCAGGGCGAGGCGCGCGGCCGTCACCGCGGTCGAGGCGGCGATCGCGTTGCGCTCGATGCACGGGATCTGCACGAGCCCGCCGATCGGGTCGCAGGTGAGCCCCAGATGGTGCTCCATCGCGATCTCGGCCGCGTTCTCGATCTGCCGCACCGTGCCGCCCATCACCGCGGTGAGACCGCCGGCGGCCATGGCGCACGCCGAGCCGACCTCGGCCTGGCAGCCGCCCTCGGCGCCCGAGATCGACGCGTTCGCCTTGAACAGCGAACCGAGCGCGGTGGCGGTGAGCAGGAATCGCCGGATGCCGCGGCGCCGGTTCGCCTCGGCCACTGCGTCGTCATCGCCGTTCGACGCGCTCACGGATCCCTCGGCGGCGGTCACCGCGGGGGACGAGCGGAAGCCGAGCAGGGCGCTGCCGACCAGCTCGCCGTGCGGGGTGACCGCGTTGCCGACGCCCAGGCCGGAGTCGGCGAGGAAGCGCCACCAGTACATCGCGACAGCGGGCAGGATGCCGGCCGCGCCGTTGGTGGGGGCGGTGACGACGCGACCGCCGGCCGCGTTCTCCTCGTTCACAGCGAGCGCGAACGCGCCCAGCCATTCGCCGGGAAGTGCGGGATGCCCGTCGGCTTCGACCGCCTCGAGCTGCTGGCGGATGTCGCCCGCGCGGCGCCTCACCTTCAGGATGCCGGGCAGCGTGCCGCCGGAGTGCAGCCCGGCGTCGACGCAGGATGCCATGGCATCCCAGATCGCATCGAGCCCTGCGGCGACCTGCTCTTCCGAGCGCACCGCCATCTCGTTTCCCCGGGCTATCTCGGCGATGGACATGCCCGTCTCGTCGCACAGCGCGAGCAGCTCTTCGGCGGTGTCGTACGGGTACGGCTGTGCGGCGGCGGCGACGCGGGCCTCTTCCCCGTCGCGGCGGATGAAACCGCCGCCGACCGAGTAGTACGTCTGCTCGAGCACGGGCTCACCCTCGGCGTCGAGCGCGTGCAGGGTCATCGCGTTGGGGTGACCGGGCAGGCGCGTGCGCGGGACGAAGGCGATGTCGTCCTTCGCGAACGGGATGCCCTGCTCTCCCGCCAGCAGCAGCTCGCGCCCCTCGGGCCAGCCGCTCCACAGCTCGCGCACGTCGGCCGGATCGCAGGTCTCGGGGTGCAGCCCCTGCAGGCCGGCGACCACGGCATCCGGAGTGCCGTGGCCGAGCCCGGTCGCCCCCAGCGAGCCGAACAGCTCGCAGCGCACCCGCGCGACGCGACTGAGCAGGTCTTCTGCCGTCAGCCGATCGGCGAAGTCGACTCCGGCGCGCATCGGCCCGACGGTGTGCGAACTCGACGGCCCCACACCGATGGAGAACAGGTCGAAAGCCGAGACGTACGCAGTCACGCATCCAGCCTACGTCCGACCGGTGTTCTCGGGGCCGCCAGGGCTCGCGCCGAGCGCTGGCGGATCAGACCGCAGGAAAGGCGAAATCCCCGCCGCTTTCGCGACGGGGATTTCACTACTGTCTCAACACAGTGCGCGCCCCGAGGGACTCGAACCCCCAACCTTCTGTTCTGTAGCCGAAGCGATCGAGATCGCTACCGAGTGGCTGAGCGCGGGGTTTGATGCAGAGTACCAGGCTCTCCTGAGCGTCGAGGCGGTCGAGCTGTGACTCGGCGCACGGTCGAGACTCCCGATTACGTCGGCTTTGCCGCTCGCGTCATCAGGGCGGCGGGTCGCCGCGTCGGGCAGGGCGATGACTGGGAGCTTGCCGAGCTGCTGAGCCTGCGCGCCGAGATCGAGGATGCGATTGCGGCGGCGGTGGCCGGCCAGCGCGCGCAGGGGCATTCGTGGGCGTATATCGCCGAGGGGCTGGGCGTGACTCGGCAGACGGCATACGAGCGCTACTCAAAGCGGGTGGCGGCATGAGCGAGGGAGCGTGGGACGCGATGTTGCGATGGGAAGAGGACGAGCGGCGGCGGGCTGAGGGGATCAGCTCGACGGCGGGAATCGCTGCGCTGCGCGAGGGTGCGCGGCGGGCAGGTCTGCTGTACGGGCAGGTCACGGAACGCGAGAACGGGAGCGCAGACGCATGATCGACTCCGACATCATCCTCGCCGCACTGGGCGAGATGGAGGCAGTAGCCGGGGATCGAGAGCAGTTGCAATCCGTGCGGCTCTCCATCGTCCGCCGCCGCATCGCCAAGCTGTCGAAGCTCATCGAGCAGCAACGCACAGACCGCGAGAACGGGAGCGCAGAGCGATGAAGCTGCGAAAGCCCAAGTCCAAGCCCGTCGCCAGCATCGAGGTTGTCGAGGTTGCTCGACGTTGGTGGCAACGGCGGAAGGTTCGGCTGCGCTGCTCGTGCGGCTGGGAGTCGCCGCAGACGTGGCCCGCTCGGCCCATGATCGAGCTGGCCTTCGCGGATCGGATGACACAGCGGGCATTCGCCGAACTGCACTTCGAGTCACAAGAGCATACAGACCGCGAGATCGGTAGCTAGCCCGCTTCCTGGTTTCATGGGTGCGGGGGGCGGTGTCCCCCGTACCCGATTCGCGCTTCCGTCCAGTTGGGCGGGAGCTTACTTTTGTCATGCCCTTGAGGGAGGGTCAATGCTTGACGATGAATGGCTGAGCGCGATTGCCGACTACGATGCCGCGCAGATCGCAGGGGGTAAGCCGACGACGACGCGGCGCACGCGGCGGGAGCACTTGCAGCACTTGGCGAGGCGGATGCCGTGCGGGCCGTGGGAGGTAACAGCGGGCGCGCTGCTCGCGTATGTGGCGGGGCAGTCGTGGGCGCTGGAGACTCGGCGAGGTCGCCGTAACACGTTCTATTCCTTTTACGGGTGGGCGGTCGAGTCGGGGCGGGTGGTCGAGAACGTCGGCGCGACGTTGCCGAAGGTGCCCTTGCAGACGCCTCGCGCTCGACCTGCGCCGGATCGCGTCTATCGTGAGGCGCTTATGCGTGCAGGGCATCGTGAGGGGCTTATGCTGCGGCTCGCCGCCGAGGTCGGTATGCGGCGGGCTGAGGTCGCGCAGGCGGCATCGTGGGATCTCATCGAGGATCTGGTGGGCTGGTCGCTGCTGGTGCATGGTAAGGGCAACCGGGAGCGGGTGGTGCCGTTGCCGTCGTCGCTCGCGCGGGCGCTGGTGGATCTCCCGAGGGGCTATTTCTTCCCCGGTGCGGACAACGGTCACCTGTCGCCGCGCTATGTCGGCAAGCTGCTCGCCTCGCTGCTGCCGGAGGGGTGGACGATGCACACGCTGCGGCATCGGTTCGCGACTCGGCTTTATGCCCTGCGGAGTGATCTGCTGCTAGTGCAGGAATCGCTCGGGCACGCTTCGCCGACGACGACGCGGCGCTATGTCGAATATGACCGGACACGGATGCGGGCGGCTATAGATGAGCTTGAGTCGAAGGATGTTCGGTACGGCTGAATCGGTGTCAGGGTCGCCCTGACACGAGATCGCCCCGCACATGGTAGTGCGGGGCGATCGTCGTTCGGGGCCGTCTGAGGGCGTCTGAGGGCCGTTCGTCAGGGTCGCGGCTCGCCGGTCTTGTCCACGAAGAATAGGGCCATGAGTAGCGGGACGGCGACGGGGGTGACGGTGGCCGGGAGCCAGTCGGCCCAGATCGCCACGCCGAGGGCGGCGACGGCGAGGCCGTATGCCCATCGGCGGAATGCGGGCGTGAGGACGTGACCGGCGCGCTCGCGCAGGGCTGCGCGGCGCTCGGCTCGGGTGTTGTACTTGGACACTGGGGGGTTTCCTTTCAGTCGTAGAGGCCAGCGGGCGGGGTCGGCGGGGGCGGCGGGTTGCCTCGGTAGATGTGGTCGATGAGCTGTCGGTTGTAGAGCCAGAGCAGCTGGTTCTGGGCGTACCACTTGGTTAGCTGCACGCCGAGGGTGATCCCCCCGCCGACGAGCGACACGACGACGAGGCCGAGGAACGTCAGCAGGGGGACGATGACCGCGAGCGGGTCGATCATGCAGGCAGACCCTCGTAGTGCTTGGCGAGGTTGCGGATGACTCCCTCATCCTCGATGTAGGGCAGGGTGCTCGCGGGGTCGTGGCCGAGGAAGGTCGCTTTGCCGTCCTTGAGGAGCCACATGCCGCCCGAGCGCTTGCCTGCCTTGCCCTTGATGTTTTGGATCATGTCCTGTTCTCCTGTCGTGCTGGTGGTGGTTGCGCTGGTCGGCGCGGGGATTCTGGGGAGCCGATCGGCGATGTAGGCGAGCGGCTCGGTGCGCTTACCTCGGATGCGTATCTCGAGGTGGTTGCAGGGGCCGGATGCGTTGCCGGTGTCGCCCATGGTGGCGATGGACTGGCCCTCGGTGACTCGATCGCCGCGGCGCACTCGGTGGGTGTCGTTGTGCATGTAGACGCTGGTGACGCCGCCGCCGTGGTCGATGATGATGGTTCGGCCTGCGGCGTTGTTCATCCATCCGGCGAACGTGACGCGGCCTGCGGCGATCGCATGGATGGTGTCGAAGCCGATCAGGTCGGCCCCGGCGTGGAAGCTGCTGATTCCGATTCGGGAGTCGCGGGGGCCGTAGGGGCTGGACACCTTGGGGCGGCTGGTGGTGCCGTTGGGGTAGAGCATGGATCGTTCCTTTCAGCGCGGGTAAACGACGTTGTTGAGGTGGGCGCGTGTGATGATGCCCTGACCGGCGCGGATGTTCACGGCCCCGGACGGCTGGATCGAGACGCTGACGACGGAGCCGTCTGAGGTGGTGGCGTCTTCCACGCCTGCGAAGATCGATGTCGCGTTCGGGCAGGCGACAGCGGGCAGGGTTGCCACGTTCTTCCAGCCCGTGGGGATCGACGCGGCCACGGCGTCGAGGCGTCCGCGATGGAAGACGATCCCGTTAGCAAGCTTCCATTCGAGCGCCACGCCGACGACGAACTCGGCGGCGTCAGGGCCGTTCAGCGGGTAGGGCGTCCAGCCGCCGACCCACGAGCCGCTGATGAACTCGTACTCGGTTTTGTTGTCGAGCTGGTAGACGCGCTGACCTTCGACAGCAGAGATCGCGTTTCGCTCGGTCGCGTTGGCGACGATCGCTCGCCCCTGTCGCATGAGGGTGTTCGCGTCGTCGGCGGTGAGGATCTGGCCGGGGTTGAAGAATTTCCAGCTCATGTGTTTGTTGCTCCGATCAGATTGAGGGTGATAACCCACCGCGTAGGGGTGATGGTGTGGTGAATTGCGGTGATGAGCGTTTCGGCGTATGCGCCGGGGACGCTCACTGTCAGCCGAGCGCCGATTTCGAGGCGTGAGAATCGGGCGAGGTCGCTCTGGGCGTTGATCGTCACGCTGCTGGGCGTGTCTGTCGGGGTGGTGTTTGGGCCGAGCATGCGGAGCATGCAGAGTGCGGAGTCGTCGCCCTGGTCGTAGACGTATGCGAGCGGATAGGTCGCGGGCCGTTCGCCCCATCGGCCGACTGATTGGGGGGCGTCGTAGATGAGTTCGGTCGTTTCGTCGTTGAGCCAGTTGCCGGGGTTGTCGGGGTCGGGGACGGCGGATATCCGGGTCTGGTAGATGCGGTTGGCCCAGCCGTCGAGTCCGCTTGCGGTGTCGGCATGGATGAGGTCGGGATTCCAGACGACGCCGAGGTCGGTCGCTGCGGTGAGGGCGCGGTACTGGAACCGTGTAACGCCATCTGCGCCGACCCACCACATCGCCCCGGCCCCGTTGCAGGCCAGAGTGAAATGGTCGGCGAGGCTCGCCTCGGTGACGATGCGTGCCTGTAGTGCGGTGGGTGACGTGGCGGGGAGCTGCACGCGTTCGCTGGTGGACTGGGCGAGGCGGGAGATCCGGGAGAGGAATGTTTCGGGGCCGGTCGCGCCGTAGCGGGTGATGCTGTTGAACGTCTGCACGGCGTCGGCGAATACGAGAGTCAGGGCGGGGCGGGTGCGTCCGTGCTGATCGCGCTCGATGCTGCGGCGGGCGTCGTACACTTTCCCGGTAAAGAGGGGCCGGTCAGGCTGGCCGGGGACGCGAGCGATGACGCGGGCGGGCTGACCGGGGTGGATGCCTGTCTCGGGGTCGAGCGCTTCGCCGGGATCGATGAGGGTGATCGTCGCGATGCCGGTATCTGCGAAGAGTTCGATACCCTCGGATCGCATGCCCCGGCGGATGGTGATGTTGTTCGCGGTCGCTGTCCAGTCGCGCCATTTGGCCTTGTCGCCGGTCGTGCCGAGCGGGGAGTAGTCCAGCTTGGACTGGTCGAGCACGAAGGGTGATCCGGCGAGGTCGAAAGTCTGCACGTGGATCACGCCGTATAGGGGCCGCTCGATGACGGTCATGCGGGAACCCCGTTCCGCTCGAATCGCTCGTAGTCGCGGATCGCGTTGACGATTGCGCGGCCTGTTTCGACGCTGCTGGTGACGGCGTTGACGGTGATGTTGTAGACGTTCCCACCGCCGATAGCCGAGCTTCCTGCACCGTTGACGGTGACGGCCTGCACGTCGGCGAGGGTCGGGGCGTCGAGGGTCGGCGAGAAACTGTCTGTAACGGCGGTGGAGAGCTTGCGGACGGTGCCGCGAACCTTCGAGATCCCCTTATCGATGCCGCCGCCGAGGCCCTGTGTAAGGAACCCGCCCATGGACGCCATGAGGCGTGACGGGGAGTTGATGCCAAAGAATCGCTTGAATGCGCCGATCGCGTTGCGGGCGATCGAGAGTAGTCCGCTGACGACGCGACCGGCGTTCTGGGCGAGGCCTCGGGCGAGGCCTGCGACGAGGTCGCGACCGGCGGCGAGCATCTGCGGAATCATGCCCTTGACGGCGCTGACCATGCGGGGCAGGAGCCGGATGAGGGCGGGGCCGAGCTTCCCTGCGATCGTGGGGATCGCGGTCACGATCGCCATGAAGAGCTGCTTGCCCGATTCGAGTAGCTGCGGGATCATCCCGATCAGCGTTCGGATGATCTTCGGGGCCATCTCGATCAGCTTGGTGATCAGCTTTGGGATGATCTGCGGGAGGGCGGTGACGAGGGCGGTGAAGAGCTTGACGGCGGCGGTGAGCAGCTTGGGGATCAGGCCGATCAGGGTCGCGATGAGGACGGGGAGCAGGCCGATCACGGCGGCGATCAGGTCGGGCAGGATGATCGGCAGGGCGTCGATCAGCGCGGTCAGGAGCTGCACGGCGGCGTCGAGGATCGTGGGGATCATGCCGAGCAGGACGGGGATTAGGTCGGTGATGATCGTGACGAGGCCGGTGACGAGCTGCGGGACGATGAGCGGGATCGCGGTGACGATCGCGGTGAAGAGCTGCACGGCGGCGTCGAGCACGACGGGCAGGGATTCGATCAGGAATGTCGCGAGCTGCTGGATGAAGGTCACGAGCGCTTCGACGGCGGCGGGGAGGATCTCGGGGAGCGCGTCGGTGATCGCCTGAAAGAGGGTGATCGCGGCTGTGAAGAATCCTTCGCGGGCGTCGGTGAGCGCGGCGAAGACGGGCACGAGGCCGCCGCCCGAGATCCAGGCTGCGGCGTTCTGAATGGCGCTTGTGATCGCGGGGATGATGGAGCCGAACAGCGCCCCGAAGTCGAGCGTCTGGGTGCCGTTGATGATGCCGAACACGAAGTCGGCGAAGGCGTTAGAGGCGTTCGAGAGGTTCTGGGTGAGCGTCTGGAACCACGCGGATTCCTGGATCTTGTTGACCATGGTGCCGACCGAGGCGGTGACGGCGGTGACGGCGGGCAGGAGGGAGGTTCCGAGGGTGGCGACGAGGTTCTCGGCCCCGGCTGCGAGGCGCTGCTGTGCGCCTGCGAGGGTGGTGGACTCGCGGGAGAATGCGCCCTGCGCGTCGGCGGTTTGCGCGTAGAGCAGCGCGAGGGTCGCGGAGAGTTTCGCGTTCTTCTCGGCTTCGCCGGTCAGACCGGCGAGGCCCATCTCGGCGAGCTTGGCTTTCACGGCGGCTTCGTTGATGGACACGCCGTATCGTTCGATGGGGTCGCGTTCGCCGCGCAGGAGCGACGACAGGGCCGATACGGCGTCGGAGGTGGAGCCGCCGAACTGTGCGGCGAGATCCGCGCCGAGGCCGATGAGCTTGTTGGTCTGGGTGCCGAGCTGCGCCTGCGCCACGCCCATGTTCTTGAGCTGCGAGCCGAGGACGGTCGCGAGGCCCGCGTATTCGGATTTGGCGAGGCCGACTGTCGAGGCGGCGGTCGTGGCCCATTTGGTCATCTGACCGGCGCTCGACTTGAACACGGATTCCATCGCGCCCATGTTCTGCTGTAGCTCGGATGCCGACTTCACGGCCTTCGTCCCGAGGGCGACGACTGCGGCCCCGGCGATCGCGGTCGCGGCGGCGGCGACCTTCCCGAACTTGGACATGATCCCGCCCGCGCCGCCCATCTTGCGCTGGAGGTCGCGGGTATCTCCGAGGACGGAAACGATGACGGTATTCTTCGCCACGCTGTCTTACCTACTTTCGAGGGGGGACGATGAATCTCAACTAAGGGTGGGCGTTAGCCGAGCGCTGCGGTCAGGTCGGCAGGGTCGCCACCTGCCGCCGTGTACGTCTGCGCGAGGGCGGTGACCTGTGCGGGGATCGCGGCGAGGTTCGCGCGCCGCTCCATCTCGTTCAGCACGTCGAGCCTGTGCTGGTCGAGCTCTGCGTCGGTGAGTGTCGTGATGTCCATGCGTGCTCCTATGCAGCGGTTCCGGGGAGAGTGGTCGGCCAATCGCGATTGGTCACCCATGATGCAGATGCACCGTAGGCGGTTCCTGTTGCCGTCCCGGCCGGGATGTTGTCGATGAATAGCCGTGCTGAGTTCAGGGAGCACGACAGGGCGAGGGTGCCGAGTGCGACGAGCGTCTTGCGCTGAGGGTTGGTCGGCCCGAAACCTGCCGGGAGGTCGATGTAGCTCGTGGATGCGGTGAATGTAGCGCCACTGATCACCGGACCAACGTCGTTGTTCGTGCGAATGATTCGGATGAACCCCGCGCTGCCGGGCGTCGGCGTCATGCCCGCGACCAGGGGCGCGCCCGACACGACCCCGGCCGAGTCCCAGGATGTGAGCGTTCGCCAGCCAGTGTCGCCCTCCATGACCGTCCAGCCGGTGTTGCCGGTCCCGGTGGCCTTGCGCCAGACGCTCGCGCCCATTGTGGTTGCGGTGTCCACGTAGAGGGTTCCGACACCAGCGGTGACGACGCCGTTCGGCATCCCGGTGCCCTGGAGGATCTTTCCAGCCTGTGCGGCGAGAGCGATCGCAACCTTGCCGGGGATGTCCGCCCCGGTGATCGCCGTGTCCACAGCCGGGGGTACGCGCAGGGCGACTTCGGCGGTGACGAGGGCAGGGAGCTGTTCCGTCGCCTCAGCTGTCACCGCTGGCCCTGCGGCCTCATCCACGAGGGCGGGGATGTTCGCGTCCGTGATCGCCGCGCCGGTGGCTGTGGCGACCTTACCGGGGATGTCCTGAGCGGTCACGGCAGTCGCCACGACATCGTTCGCGACCGGCTGCACCTTCTCACCTATCGTGGCGTTTAGCTGAACACCGAACTGCGATGCCGGATCTTTCGCCACGTCGGCCATGATGGCGTCGTTAGTGAGTGGTACAGACTCGGCGCGGATTGCTGCGGCTTCGGCGGCGAGCTTTGCGGCTTCGGATGCTTCGGATGCTGCGCGTGCGTTGGCTGCTGCGATGACTGCTGCGCCGGTTTCTGGGATGACTGTTACCGGCGTTGGCGGCTGGACGGTCACTTTGATGTTGCTCATCGGGTTACGTCCTTCTCGATGGTGACCCGGCCAGATATCCAGGTGGAGATGTTGAGGCCGTCTGCGTGCTGTAGATCCCAGACGCCCTTGGGGAATCCGATGCCCTCGGTTTCCGCAGCGGGGATCGTGAGGGTGATGATGCCGCCTGCGGCTTCGGTGGCGTCTACGGTCAGCTCGATGACGGTTTCGCTGTGGGGGTTGGGGCGGGCTTGTGCGCGCCAACCAGTGGCGGGGAGTGGGAACGGCTGGCCTTCTACGGTGAACGCGAAGCGCGCGGCGTAGGTGTCTCCGGCGTAGATGCTGAGGTCGTAGGTGCCTGGTGCTGCTCGCACGCCTCCCCGCCTTTCTGGTTAGTGGGCTTTTCGTTGCCTGTTGATTTCGCTGATGATGGCGTTGAGTTCGCCGAGGGTGAGGGCGTCGTATTCGTCGCGTGGTATCCACCCGCACGCGACGACGACGGCTGCTCTTACTCGGTCACGGTCGAGCCGTAGGCGGGCGCTTCCCCCTCGGCGCTCGCGAAGGTGTCGCCCTCGGCGGTGTCGTCGGCGCTGTTCTCGTCGTCGGTGTCGATGCCGAGGTAGGCCTGTGCGTCGAGCATCGAGACGGTGAGGGCCTTGTTGAACGTGAACGTGGGGTCGCCGTTGCGGCGGCGGGCGACCATGTAGAGCGCGGCGAGGAATTTGCCCTGCGGCTTCTCGACGCTGAGCGCGCCGATGCCGTAGCCGGTGAGATCTTCGATGGTGGCGACTTCGCCGAGGGTGAGGCGGTCGAAGTCGAACTTGTTGGGGGTGGTGTCGGTCATGGTGTGGCCTTTCAGGCGAGTCGGTTTTTGCGGATGATGGAGTCGATGCCGTGTTCGAGTTCTCGGATCACGGCGGGGCGGGCTTTGTCGAGTGCGCGAATCATGAATCGGTTGGCTCGGTGCCCTCGGTGGGGGTCGCCGTAGTGGACGACGCCCGCGTGCCCGCCTCGGCGGGCGTAGCCGACGCGGACGACGGCTTTGGTCTTGCCGCGACCGGCTCGCATGGTGCCTGCGAGTTCCCCGGATTCGCGGGGCGGTTGGGCGTTGGCGATGACGATGTTCCCGATCCGGTGCATGAGATCGGGCATGTCTTGGGAGTCGTCGCCGACTTTGCGGAGCTTGGCGTTCAGCTCGCGCAGGCCTTCGATCCGTAGGCCTTTGTTGACGACGACTCCCGACATGTCAGCCTGCCGCGCCGGTGTCCATGGTCGGCTTGTCGTCCAGCTTGAACTCATAGTCGAACTGGAACGAGGACTTCGGATCGGTGGACGCTTCGCCGCCGAGCGCCGGGGGGACGCTGACGGTCAGCATGCCGACGAAGTGCGGCTCGTTGGCGGTGGGTGTCTCGTTGCCGTGGGGTGCGACGGTGTAGGGGACGGACACCATGCCGTTGTTCTCCCAGATCCAGCGCCAGAATGAGGCGGTGGCGGTGGACTGGATCGCTGCGCCTCGCAGGAACCAGTCGCGGCCTTCGCCCTTCTCGGCGTCCTCGAAGGTGATCGCGTCGGCGTCGGCGGCTTCGGATTCGATCTTGTAAGAGAGCAGGTCGGCGGCGTGGTCGGTGCCGGGTGCGGTGAGGGTGAGGCGGGGCTTGCGATTGCCTCGGATGCGGGTCGATCCCATGGTGGGATCTCCTTTCAGTCGAATGTCACCAGGGCGGCGACGTTGATTTCGGTGGCGAATACTTCGGCCCCGTTGAGTTCCTGGATGGCGGGCTGCTGCACGCTTTCGACGGCCCATCCCTTTTTGGCGAGATCTTCCGATGCGCTCTCGATGATCTGGTCGAGGGAGTCGGTTTCGATCTCGTTGAGGCTGGGGTGGGTGCAGACGACGATTTGGAACCGGATGAGGCGATCGCCGAACGTTTCGCCCTGTTCGATGTAGGGCGATCCGGCGAGGACGAATGCGGCGGGTAGCAGCACGCGCCCCGGTACGTGGTCGTAGGTGGTGACGGCGGTGATCGCCTCGGCGAGTCCGGTGCGGAGATCCTTGAGGACGGTCATGCGATCCCCAGGGGTAGGTACGGCGCGAGGATCGCTCGGGCGGCGTTCATGGGGTCGCGGGGGATGCGGAGCGCGCCGCCGTCCGGGGCGGCGTACTGGCTGATTCCGTTGGGGGCCTGCTTGCGGTGGAACAGCTCGGATGCGGCTTCGATCGTCGCCCGGTCGCTGATCACCTGCGGCACGCCCTGCGCGGTTCCGATCGCCTGAGTCACCATGGCCTGCGCTTCGGCGAGGCATTCGTTGAGGTACTCGGCGGGGATCTGCGCGGCGGTCGCGCCGGGTACGACGTACTCGGCGAGGCGGTCAGCGAGCGGGCGAGGATCGGTCATGGTCAGGCGGCGAACTGGACGGGGACGACGAAGCCGGGGATCTCGGCGGCGATCGCGCCGTACCGGTACACGCTGAATGCCTTGGTGAGGTTCAGCACGTTCTCGTCCTGGAGCTGCGCGAGGGGCGAGAGGTATGAGCGCAGGGCGCGACCGTTGACGAACGCGGCGGTGCCAGCCGTGGCCCCGGTGTCGCAGATGACGCGCATCGAGGCGATGTCACCCTGAAGGGCGGTCAGATCCAGCTCGCCGACCGTGCGGGCGTCGGAGTCCACGCGGAACAGCCGGTGCCCGCTCGTTTCGAGGTGGTTGAGCGCCTTGAACACGTCGGTGGACACCAGCAGCGCGTCGATGCCTGCGGCCTTCTCCTCGAAGTTCACTGCGCCGTCCACGACGGCATCGAGCCAGTCGTTGGCATCGGCGGTGGCGATCGCGGGAACGTCCACCACGTCGCCAGCGGTGACGCGGGCGGCGAGCAGCGTGTTGTACGCGGCGCGGAGCTGCACCTTGTGGGCGACGGCTGCGGCCATGGTGAGCGCTTCGAGGTTGCGGTCGAGGATGGGGAGCTGCGAACGCTCGATCTCCTGACGGGTCAGCTCGGTCGCGCCGCCGAAGGTGTGAACCTCGGCGGTGCGCGTCTTGAGCTTGACCTTGCCGAGCGGGAGCGGGTCACCTTCTGCGGCCTGCTTGCCGACGGTGAGGCTGTTCGTGTCCAGCTCGGCGAACTCGATGTTCATGCCGGTCTGGGGCAGGGTGCCGGTCGCGAACAGCGACACGAGAGCGCCGGTCGAGGCGTCGTAGATGCGGGTGAGGTCGCCGACCCACGAATCCTTGATCGCGGCATCGGCGGTCGTGCCGCCCGCGTAGGCGCGCTCGATCAGCTCGTTGTAGGCGCGGATCGTGTCGTCGTCGCCTGCGATGATCGCCTTGAGGATCTGTCCGGCGCTGCGGGTGTCGGTGACCGGCTCGGCGATCTGCACGCCGTTCTGCTGCATGACGGCGAAGGATCGCTTGAGATCTTCGACGCCTTCGCGGAGTTCGCGCATGTCGTCGGCTTCGCGGGTGTGGCCGGGGGTGGTGTCGGGGGTCTGGTCGGGCATGGTGCCTCCTGTGCTGGTCGGGTTGCTGGTGTGGTCGGAGCGGACGTGCTGGACGCGGGCGGACGGGTATGCGGGGAACGGGACGAGGGACACTTCGCGGACGATCGCCTCGTCGTAGACGATGTATTCCCCGAGGTCGTCGCGTTCCATGTGGTACTTGACGGGGGTGAAGCCGACGCTCAGGCCGTCGAGAACGCCGTCGCGGGCGAGCTGGTAGGCCTCGTCGCCGCGCGTGGTGGTCGAAATGCGGGCGGTCGGGTGCCAGCCGGCGGCGTTGTCGTCGGCGTCGGTGACGACGCCGATCGGGTCGGCGTGGCGGTAGAGCAGCTTCGCGCCCTCGGCGCGCACGGAGCCGGGCGCGAACATCTCGCGCTGGCCCCAGACGGTGATGATCTCGCCGTAGGGGACGCCGACGCCGGAAACGGTGCGGGCGTCCGCATCGACGCTGGCCCGGATCTCAAGGGATCGGGTTTCGAGCTGGTCGGTCATGCGGTGACTTCCTTCGAGGGGATGATGGGGCCGAGGCCTTCGATGAGGCGAACTTCCTCGGGCTGCATGAACCCGGCGTCGATCGCGGTTTTGTAGCTCGCGTAGCGGCTGGTGGTGTCGGCGCGGAGCAGGGCTTCGATGTTGAAGCGTGCCCGCTGCGCGCCGGGCATGAGGTCGCTCAGGGCGTCCTCGATCGGGACGAGGTAGGCCATGAGGGTGAAGCGCACGTAGGCGAGCCAGTCCTGCTCAACGTTGCTGTAGGTCTGGCTTCCGCCTTCGACGGCGGCGAGCATGAGCGAGGCGGGCACGCCGAACATGCGGGCGATGCTGGTGACGTTGAACTGCTGCGCTTCGATGAACTGCACGTCTTTGGGGCTGAGAAAGATCGGCTGGTAGCCGAGGCCGCTGCCGAGCACGACGACGCCATTTTTCTGCCCGGCGTTGTCCTTCCAGAACTCCTTGGCCTGCGCGGCCTGGTCGGCGTTGATCGACTGGTCGGACTTGAGGACGCCAGTCGGAACGCCCGACTGGTCGAGCCAGGCGGCGGCGTAGTCGCGGGTGGAGATCGCGCCCCGGAGGTCGGGCTGTGCGGCCTGGATGGGGCCGAGGCCGTAGGCGGAGCCGGGCACGCGAAGCAGGGTGATGTGGGAGATCTGCGCCGGGGTGAACTTGCGGCCCCGGTACTCGTAGCCGGTGGTGTGTCCGTCGCGGTTGGTCTGGATTCGCACGTCGAGCGGGTTGAGGACGGGGAGCGCGACGACGACGCCGAACGCATCCCGGACGATCTCGAAGTAGCAGTTGCCGGATGAGGCGAGCGACACGACGGCCTGCTCGATCCAGCCGGAGCGGGTGCCGTCCGGGTCGGGGCGGCGGGCCAGCGGGTGATCGTCGATCGTGAGGCCGTAGCGGGTGGTGTCGATGCTGAGCTGCTTGGCGGCGATCGCGTGAACCTGGATCGCCCGGTAGACCATGGGGAGCGTGAGCGCTTCGGCGACGGTCACGCCGGTCGCGACGGCTGCGGAGCGTGCGGGCGGGATGATCCCGGTCGAGTCGCTGCTGGTCGTCGTGTCGGCTTCGCGCTTGCGCCCGGTGAGCCATTCCCTGATGCTTGCCACGTCGAACACGATGCAGCCGGGAGGGCCACTTCCCCTAGTCCGGACACGCGTCAAAAAGCCACATAGACCACGGAAGGTGGCACCCTAGAACATCTGCAGTTCGGGGGTTAGCTGTGTCTCGGCGAGCTGCACTCCGATGACGTGCGACATGACGCCATCGATCGCCACGGATGACTCTTTGCGGGAGATCTTGAACCCGTCGCCGGAGTCTTTGCGTTTGGTGACGGGGATCTGCCGTGCGAGCAGGTCGTTTCCGGGGTGCGCGAGCTGGCCCTGCTGAACCTTCGAGTAGAACAGGGCGGAGCCGTTGAGGATGTCGGCGTGGGTGATCATCGTCACGGGCAGGCCTCGAAGTTCGAGTTCCTTGCCGAGATCCTTGAGTGTGAGGCCGTCCATGCCGAACGTGGTCGGGTTGTGGCGGGCGAGCTGCTGGCAGATGTCGGCGAGCTGCGAGATCGTGGGGCGCACGATGGATGCGGCGAGGTCGCAGTATGTGCGCCCGTCTGGCATCTTCCCGAATACTCCGATCGAGGCGTAGTCCCATCCGGGGGTGCGGTCGATGGTGAACAGGGGGCGGCCATCGGGGAACGGTTCGCGGGTGTAGTTCGCGTCCCAGAGATCTCGGGTGATGAACTCGCTTACGGAGTCCACGAAGCGGTTTAGGCGGTAGCGGATCGCGTCTTGGGGTGGCATCCCGCGCACCTCGGCAAGCTCGATTTCCATGTCGCGCCGACCGGATGCGACGGATGGATTCGCGCGGGCGATCTCGCGTGCTAGCTCGGCGTCACCGGCTGCGCCATCGGGCGGGATGTGCGCTTCGAGCGCTTCCCAGCAGTAGAACCCGACGCGCCGATCACCGTCGATCCCTGCGGCGATGGCTTGCTCGCCGAGGTCGTAGAGGTACAGCAGCAGCTCTGATCCGGCGTCGCCTGCGGTGGTGATGCCGACGACGAGCGAGTTTGGGCGACCGCCGAGGCCGTTGATGAGGTCGAACCAGAGTTCGCGGACGAGGATGTGCAGCTCATCGACTAGGCCGACATCGACGGGGATGCCCTGTAGGGCGGCGGATTTCGCGGCCTTGATCTCGTATGTGCCGCCGTCGATCGTCTGGATGCCGCGTGTCTCGGTGAGGGCGCGGAACTTGCGGGCGAGCTGCGGTGTGCCCTTGATCGCGCCCATCGTGCGCTTGTAGACGAGCTTCGCCTGATCGGCGTTCGAGGCGATGCCGACGACGGTCGGGCGGGCTTTCATCAGCAGCGCCCAGAGCCCGATCGCGGCGGCTATCTCGGTCTTGCCGTTCTGCCGCCCAAGGCTGATGATCACCTGCCGGTGTCGGAGCTGCCCGGCGCGCGGGTGGCCCTCGGGATAGATCTCAAGGGCATGGCGGATGGTGGTGATCTGCCACGCTTCGAGCGTGTACCCGAATGCGCGTTCCCAGACGAGGTGGAACAGGGGCAGGTAGCCGTCGATCGCCGAGGCGAAGTCGGGCGAGAGCGGGGGCGTCCAGCGCGCCGGGGGCCACGGCTGGATCTCGGCGGCTGAGGGCTTCACTGGTCGCCCCGCCATATCCCCTTGAAGATGTCGAGCATGGCCGGGTCATTCTGGTCGGGCTTCGCGCCGCCCTTGGCACGCTCGGGATCGCCCTTGTCGCGCAGGGTGCGGTGAATGAGCGTGAATTGGGAGATCAGCGCGGCTTGGAACTTGCCCTTGTCGAGCTGCTGAGCGATCGAGCGTAGCGCCATGAGCTGCGGGGCGTCGGCGGGGGTGAGCCAGGCCGACGCCTCGCGCTGGAACAGCTCGACGGCACTGAGCCAGGTCGAATCGTCGGGGAGTTGGAACGGCTCGGCCTGGTCTGTCGTCGTGTCGCTCATAATCTGGATATTTCAGGTCTGATCTGGTGAAAATGAAAACTGGGGCGGGGTGTCCTGGGGGTGCGTTTCAGAAAAACGCCACGGCCCAGACGGTCGCGGCGATTGCCAGCAGCACGCCGAGTCCGACGATCGGAGCAGGCAGGCTTGCCAGCAGCTCGCCGCTGGATCGGATCAGCTCGCGCATCACCACTCCCCGATGAGTCGGGCGTGTGAGGTGGCGACGATGAGCAGCGCGTCGGCGACGGTGCTGCGCTGGCATGTGCGCTCGATCAGCACGGCGTCTGCGGTGATGCCTCGTAGGCCTACGCCCTGCACGCGGACGGTGATGCGGCCACTCCCCCATGCGTCACTGCTCGCGCCCCATAGGCCGTTGCTGTGCATGAGCTTGGGGTGCTCGCCGTCGCGGGGCCGTAGGGCGTCCTGTAGGGCGCGCATGACTCGGGTGGCGTCGTAGGCCGTGCGCGTCACGATGAGGGCGTGGCGGCGTGCCCTGGCCTCGTCGCGGGCGATGCGTGCGGCGTTGGCGTATCGGCTCATGGGGTGTCCTGTCATGCGGGCTGGGTGATCCAGCGGGGGTTGTAGTAGTTGATGCGGGGGCCGCTGTCGCTGTCTTGCTTGGAGCTGTTGCAGGATCGGCAGGCGGCGAGGAGGTTGCTGTCGGCGTCGGGATCGCCGGGCAGGCCGTCGCGTATCCACTTGGCCTTGGCGATGCTGTGATCGACGGTGGCGTCGTCGCCTTCGAGGTGCTTGCCACAGAAGCGGCATAGCCAGCCGTCGCGGTCGAGGATGCGGCGGCGGGTTTTCTGCCAGACCGATCCGCGACTGCTGTGCTCGCTCATCTGCGGAGCATCCCGGCGAGGCCGACGACGCTGAACGCGACCGTGATCGCGACGAGGGCTATCGCGGCGATCATCAGTGATAGTCCTCGGCGTGCTGGCCGAGATCCTCGGCGGCTTGTTCGGGGGTGCGGGCTAGGCCGGTGTCGTGGCACTTGGGGCAGGCCCATTCGACGGCGCTGACGTACTTGATCACGACAGGGCCAGGCGCTTCTCGATCTCGGCGGCGTCGAACCTGCGATCGCCTCCGAGGGTGCGAGTACAGGGGAGCTTGCCTTCGTCGGCCCACTTCTGCACGGTGTAGCGGTTGACGCCGAAGCGCTCGGCAACCTGACCTGTGGTGAGTTTCTTGCGTTCGGTCATCGTGCGCCCTTCCGGGTGTCGTGTGCTTTGAGGGCGAACCAGATCGCCCAGAGGATGAGAGCTGCGGGAATCCCGATGTGGGGCGGGATCTGATCGGGGGTCATGCGCCGCACAATTCGAGGTCGCGGTGGATGCTGTCCATGAGGCGGGTCGCGGCCTTGATCACGTCTGTCGCCTCGGGGGCGGTGGGGTCGAGCGCGTCGAGCTGGTGGCCGATCGATCGGATGTCGGCGAGCAGGCCTCGGAGTCGAGCGCGTCGAGCGCGTGTGGCGTATCGGCGGCACTCGGCGATGAGTGCGCGCCGTCGAAGTCGGATGAGTCGCTGCTGTCCGGCTTCGATGTGCGTGGTCACGGCATCCGGCTCGACTGCGAGTAGGTGGCGGGTGATGGTCGTCATGTTCGTTCCTTGGGCTGGTAGGTGGGGCCGAGGATTGCTCGGATCTCGGCGCGGGTCGGCAGGTACGGGGTCGAACGGTCGTCGCGTCTGCCGTCGTCGCGGTGGTGTCCGCATGAGCACCAGCCGGATTCGAGGTAGACGTGCTCGGTCACGGCTTGCGGCGATTCCTGCGCTTGGGGCGGGTCTGGCCGAGGCGTCCTGCTGCGTGCTTCGAGATCCGGTGGTTGAAGCGGGGGTTGGGGATGAGGTTTCCGAAGGGGCCGCGAACGATGGTGGGGATGGGTGCGGGGGTCATGTTCTGTTCCTGCCTGCTTGATGGTGAAGGGAAGGTGGAGGGTTGGGAGGTATGGCCCCCCTACTCCCGGCTGAGCGGGATTCGGAGGGGCCTGCTTGACGGAGCCAGGGCGGAGCCAGGGCGGTCAGCGTGGCACGGCGGGTGAGGCCGTCACGGACGGGATATGAGATGCGGGGTCGAGCCTGGGGAGGTCTGTCGCGCCCGGTCATGCCTTAACCGCGACTCCCGCTATCTCTCGGGGTGGCATCTTGGTCGATTTCGCGGAGCGCCTCCCGCGTGTCCCGCCCGGTCGTGGCGTCGATCGTTCCTGCTGGCTGGTCTCCCCTACCGGGGTGCCTGGTGGTGGTCGAGAGCACGCCGTCACGTTTTTGAACATGACGCAAGAGTGCCTAGCGCGATGATGACTATCGAGCATTCAGCGCGGCGTGTCGTGTTTTTGATCAGCCGGAGCGCTAGAGTCATCGGCATGAGCCTTATTGCTGACAACCCGACTTGGACGATCGCCGATCGCATCCGCCGAGCGCGGCTGCTGGCCGGTGTAGATCAGGACGACGTGGCGGCGGCGTGCGGTGTCGCTCGACCTACCGTGAGCGCGTGGGAGACTGGGCGGACTGAACCGAAGTTCTCAAGCCTGGTGCGCCTGGCACGGCTGACGGGTCAGCCGCTCGAATGGTTCGCGGCAGGCGTTAACGCAGAAACGGCCCCCGCCGTAGCGGGAGCCGTCTCAGATGCGCGCCCCGAGGGACTCGAACCCCCAACCTTCTGATCCGTAGTCAGATGCTCTATCCATTGAGCTAGGGGCGCACGGCCCGCTCAGCGGGCCGAAGAACAGCCTACAACACGTTTCACGGAGAAGTGAAATCGGGGCTCGACCGACTCACCCCCGGCGTGTCCAGAGCGCGCGCTTGCCGTCTCGCTCCGCACGCGATCCGTCCTGCTCCGCCGCCTTGTCCGCGGCCTTCTCGCGCTTGCGTCGGGCTCGCTGCTCCGACGAGAGCGCCTGCAGATCGACGAGCTTCAGCGCCTGCATCCGTGCCTCGCGCATCTGCTCGTACTCGGGATCCTGATCCGCGCGCATCCCCTCGACGCGAAGCCTGCGATCGAGGTTGCTGCGCACGTCGGCCCACGCCGCCGCTCTCGCCTCTTCGACGAGCGCGCGCAGCGCCTCGGAGTCATCCGTCATGTCGCGCAGGTGAGTGGCGACGCCGAGTGACTGCTTCGCGCGACGACGCAGGTTGCGCACGTCGCGGTCGCGGTAGTCGTGGGTGCCGTGCGGGTCGGAGTGCCGACCTCGCGCGCGCTTGCGTAGGGCGGTGAGGTGCTCGGCGGCCTGCTCGGACTCGTCGGCCATCGCGCGCAGCGCGACGCGGGCCTCGTCCATGTAATGGTCGATCTCGAAGGTGCCACCCTGAGCGATCGTCCCGACCAGGATCTGGTTCTTCACGGTCAGCCGAACGGCCGCCGTGGCGATCGCTACGCCCTCGGCGACGGCATCAGCTGTTCGTCCCACGAGTACCTCCCGAATCGAGCGTACCGGCACCCCACCGACAGCGGTGGGGTGGGTTCACGGGCGCGGCGCGGATGCCCCGAAAAGACGCTCGTGGGCTGCCGCACGCCCTTCGGCCAGATGCTCGGGAACCAGGCGGCGCAGCACGTCCAGATCCCGCGCGCGGATCGCGTCGAGGATCTCGCGGTGCGTGGATGCCATCTCGGCGAGATCGCCGTGCTGACCGAACAGCCAGCGCAGCCGGGTGACCAGGGAGCTCGCCAGCTCCAGGAGCATCGCGTTCTGCGACAGTCGGACGACGGCCATGTGGAACGCGGTCGAGGCCTTGCGGGCCGTCTCGACGTCGCCGAGCGCCGCAGCGGCCGCCTCCTGCGCGACGAGCGACTCAAGCAGCGCGATGCCGGCTTCGTCGACGCGCTGTGCGGCGAGCACGAACGAAAGCGTCTCGAGCGCCTCGCGCACCTCGAAGAATCCCTGCAGGTCGTGCGGGGAGAACTCGCGCACCGTCGCCCAGCTGCGCGGTCGAGCCACGACGATCCCGTCGGCGACCAGCGCCTTGATCGCCTCGCGCACCGGCAGCCGTGACACCTGCAGCTCAGCGGCGATGTCGCGCTCGACCAATCGGGAGCCCGGCGGACGCCGTCCCGAGACGATGTCCTCCCGGAGCGCGTCGGCGACACGCTCCGACTCGAGGCCCGACATTCCAGCTGACGGCATGATCGGATTCAACCACCCCGCGGGCTATTCGGCCAGTGTTCCGGGATTTCGGCAGGCCGCGTCGGCCGGGCGGAGCTCGGCCGGTCAGAGCTCGACCGGTCAGAGCTCGACCGGCGGCGCCGGCTCATCCTCCGCAGCCTCGGGGTGACGCACCAGGTTCACGACGGCGAGGGCGAGCCCTCCCCACACGGTGACCATCGCGACGATCATCATGACGACGGCGGTGGGGGTCATGGTCGTGCTCCCTTCCGGCGGTCATCCGCCACGGCGATGCTCCCAGTCTCGGCATCCGGTTCGTAGTTCTCGACGACGAGGAACTCGTCGTATTCGGGATCGTCCTTCGCGTGCGAACGGCGACTCCACGGCAGCAGAGACAGGATGATCGCGAACACGATGAGGGCGATGACCATCCCCCAGCCGAAGATCGCCAGGAACCAGAGCGGATAGCCCTCGTAGGGCGTGGTGATCTTGGCGATGATCTCGCTGACGAACAGGTACCCGAGCACGATCGGCGCGAGCGCCCCGACCAGCACCATCCACAGCCGGCCGAGCCGGAAGCTGGAGCGCTTGTTCAGGTGCTCGCGCAGCACCGGCAGCTTCCGCAGGATCCAGGCGACCAGGATGACCGCGACCAGGGCCACGGCCATGATCCCGAAGGCGTTGATGAACGCGTCCGTCGTGTCGAGCACCTGCAGCGCGGTGGTGGTCGAGAAGAACGCGATCGAGGCCAGCGCCACCGGGATCGCCACCGTGAGCGTCGTGCGCACGCGGCTCCAGCCGAGCTTGTCCTGCAGGGCGGCGACGACCACCTCGAGCACCGAGATGAGCGACGTGATGCCCGCGAACACCAGGGCGCCGAAGAAGAGCACACCGAAGATCGAGCCGCCCGTGGCCTGCGAGACGATCGTCGGGAAGGCGATGAACGCCAGACCGATGCCCGACGACGCGACGCCCGAGACATCGGTGTTCTGCGCCTGCGCCATGAAGCCGAGAGCCGCGAACACGCCGATACCCGCGAGGATCTCGAAGCCGGAGTTCGCGAAGCCGACGACGAGGCCCGAGCCGGTGAGGTCGGTCTTGCGCTTCAGGTACGACGAGTAGGTGACCATGATGCCGAAGGCGACCGACAGCGAGAAGAAGATGTGCCCGTAGGCGGATGCCCAGACGCCGGGGTCGGCGAGCGCCTCCCAGTTCGGGGTGAAGAACGCGTTGAGTCCGTCCATGGCGCCGGGCAGGAACAGCGCCTGCACCACGAGGGTGGCGAACATGAGCGTCAGCAGCGGCATGAGGATCATGTTCGCCAGGCCGATGCCCCGCTTGACGCCCAGCGCCATGATGACGATCACGACGAGCCAGACGCCGATCAGCGGGATGCCCACCTGAGGCACGAAGTCGAGCGAGACACCGTTCTTGAGGTCGCCCATCTGGAGGAAGTCGGAGAAGAAGTAGTCCTTCTCATTGCCCTCGCCCCAGGTGATCTGCGCCGAGAACCAGGTGTACATCGCGGCCCAGGCGATGATCACGGCGTAGTAGGTGGCGATCACCACGCAGATGAGCACCTGCCACCAGCCCAGCGGCTCGGCTGCCCGGCTCATGCGCCGGAACGCCAGAGGCGCGGAGCCGCGGAAGCGGTGCCCGATCGCGTAGTCGAAGAACAGCAGCGGAATGCCTGCGGTCAGCAGCGCGCACAGATACGGGATGAGGAACGCGCCGCCGCCGCCCTCATAGGCGACGTACGGGAAGCGCCAGATGTTGCCGAGTCCGACCGCAGACCCGATCGCCGACAGGATGAAGACGTTGCGCGAGCCGAAGGCCTCGCGCTTCTTGGTCTGCGTCGTTGCATTCGCCATACTCCGAGGCTACCGGAGCGGCCGCCGAGACGACGTGACGAGTGCCGGGATGCGCGGATGGATGCCGGGACCCGGTCCGCGCGCAGCGCAGGACGTCAGCGGGCCGGGTCGTCGCGGCCCTCGCCGTCCGCACCCTCGACGCCGGGGCCCGGGCCGGGGCGCACCGCGGCGGTGTCGGCCACGTCGATCCGCACGTTCCCGTCGTGCTCGGTCACCTCGATGCGCGGTGCGGCGTCGGCTTCGGTGGAGTGCTCGGCGCGCAGGAACTGGTCGCGCAGCTTCTGCTCGCGGGTCATGTCTTCTGGTTCGCGGGTGTTGTCGGACATGTTCAGGATGATGACTGCCCGGCGGCGGCCACGGGGAGGCCCTGGCCGGGCGACGGCGTGAGTGGTAGAGGCTGGGCGGGGTGCGGCTCGTCACCGAGTGAGGCCTGCAGCTCCCCGAGCTGCACCTTCAGCTGCTCGCGGACCTCGTGGTAGTCGGCGTGGTGGTACACGTTGACCAGCTCGTCGGGGTCGGTGTGCATGTCGTACAGCTCCCACTCCGGCACGTAGGTGAACGGAGACGATCCGGGAAGCCCCATCCCGTCGCTGTAGAAGTAGATGAGCTTGTAGCGCTCGGTCCGGATGCCGTAGTGCGCGAGCACGTGATGGTTCTCGTCGTCGTTCTCGTAGTACCGGTAGTAGAACGCGTCGCGCGTGGGCTTGTCGGGCTGCTCGGTGAGCTGCGGAAGGAAGCTCTGCCCCTGCATGCGCTCATGCGCGTCGACGCCGGCCGCGTCGAGGAAGGTCTGCGCGAAGTCGACGTTCGTGACGATCTGCTCCATCGGCTCGCCGGGGGCGATGCGGTTCGGCCAGGAGATCAGCAGCGGCATCCTGATCGACTCCTCGTACATGAACCGCTTGTCGAACCAGCCGTGATCGCCGAGGAAGAATCCCTGGTCGGAGCTGTACGCCATCAGGGTGTCGTCGAATTCGCCTCGGTCGCGCAGGAAGTCGATCACCCGGCCGACGTTGTCGTCGACGGACGCCACGCACCGCAGGTAGTCCTCCATGTAGCGCTGGTACTTCCACAGCGCCAGCTCGTCCGGGGCGAGGTCGTCCGGCGGGGCAACCTTGAGGTCCTGCAGGGTCAGGTGCTCGGCGATGCGCATCGTGGCATGCTTCGCCGCGGCCGAGCGCCCGGCGTAGTCGTCATCGAACGTCGATGGCACCGGGATGGGATCGGTGTACATGTCGGCGTGCGCCTCATCGGGCTCCCACGAGCGGTGCGGCGCTTTGTGGTGGATGAGCAGACACCACGGCTCGTCGCCGTCGAGCGACTCGATCCAGCGCAGCGACAGATCGGTGATGATGTCGGTCGCGTAGCCCTTCTCGATGTGCACGCCGTCCTCGGTGCGGATCTGTGGGTCGAAGTACTCGCCCTGGTCCCGCAGCACCGCCCAGTAGTCGAAGCCCTGGGGGTCGTGACCCTCACCCTCGCCCATGTGCCACTTCCCGACGATGGCCGTGCGGTATCCGGCATCCCGCAGCAGCGAGACGAAGGTCGGCTGACTCGCGTCGATCGGCGTGAGAAGAGTCGTCACGCCGTTGACGTGGCTGTAGGTGCCGGTGAGGATGCTCGCCCGGCTGGGTGTGCACAGCGAGTTCGTGCAGTAGCAGTGATCGATGCGTCGCCCAGCCGCGGCGATCTCATCGATCCGGGGCGTCTCGTTGACGACCGACCCGTATGCCCCGATCGCGTGGCTGGCGTGGTCGTCGGTGAGGATCATGACGATGTTCGGGCGCTTGTGTGCGGTGGTCATCGGTGCGTCTCCTTCTCGAGAACCTGCAGCGCTCCGGCTGCGTGGAGCGCAGCGTGCTCCTGCGCGATACGGGCCGCGGCGTCGGCCGGGTCGAGGTCGGGGTTCCACAGCCGCTCGGCCACCGCGAGCAGCCGGGGGAAGAGCATCGACATCAGGTCGTCGCCGTCGAGCACGAACTCCGACCAGACCCCGGCCTGCACGCCGATGCAACGAGGATCGGCCGTCTCGGGCCACGGCGCGGTGAGGATGTCGGCGACCGAGATCCCGGGCACCATGCCCTTCTGCGGCGACTCGGCGTCTGGGTCGATGCGGTTGAGGTACAGGGTGCGGGCGTCGGCGAAGACGAAGCGCTGACCGGCGGCGGCGATGCGCTGCATCCCGCGCGACTCGTCCCAGGCCACGACGAGCGCGTCCTGATCGTCCCAGATCTCGCACGCCTCGTCCCACACCGCGACGCGCTTGCCGTTCTCACGCAGCACGTCGGCGGCGACGTCCATGAACCAGCTCTGCAGCTGCTCGACTCGCGAGACGCCGCGCCGTCGCATCCACTCGCCGATACCCGGATCGGATGCCCATTGCGGGAAGGCGCACTCATCGCCGCCGATGTGCACGTAGTCGCCGGGGAAGAGCTCGGCGATGCGCCGCATGATCGCCGTCACGAAGTCGCGCGCCTCGTCGGTCGGCCACAGCAGGTCGTTGCGCGCGGGCCACCACATGTGCTCGCGCATGGATCCCTCGGGCAGCGGCGCCGCCGCGGGTCGGCCGAGGTGCGGGTATGCCCCGACGGCCGCCATCATGTGACCGGGCAGATCGACCTCGGGCACGATCATCACGCCGTGCTCCGCGGCGTGGGCGACGACCTCGGCGATCTCGGCGTCGGTGTAGAAGCCGTTCGTCCACCTCTCGTCCTGCTCGGCCACGGCGCGCTCGCGGGTGTCGCCGAGCAGCGAGTCGTAGTCGTCGAATCGGCCGCGCGGCAGGAAAGCCCCCTCGGCCGTGAGCATCGGGTACTCGGGCACCTCGAAACGCCAGCCCTGATCGTCGGTGAGGTGCCAGTGCAGACGGTTGAAGCCGTACCGGGCGGCGAGTTCGATGACGCGCGTGATGACGGCCACCGGGTAGCAGGTGCGCGCCGAGTCGATCAGCAGTCCGCGCCACTCGGCGCGGGCGGAGCGCCCGGTGACGGGGCCTACGTCGACCTCGGGCAGATCATGCAGGCTCATCCCTTGACCGCCCCGGCGACCATGCCCTTGGAGATCTTGTTCTGCACCAGGACGAAGATGATGATCACGGGTACGGCGATCAGGGTGGCACCGGCCATCACGCCGCCCCAGTCGGTGGCCTTGAGCCCCTGCTGGAACGACTGCAGCCAGATCGGGAGGGTGACCGAGGAGTCCTTCGACAAGACGATCAGAGCGAGGGTGTACTCGTTCCAGGCGAACAGGAACCCGAACACCGACGTGGAGATGATCCCTGGCACCAGCAGCGGCAGGGTGACCCGGCAGAAGGCACCGACGCGTGAGCATCCGTCGACCATCGCCGCCTCCTCGAGTTCGATGGGCACACCGTCGACGAAGCCGCGCATCATCCAGGCGATGAACGGCACGATCGTGCCGATGTAGAGGATCGACAGTCCGAGCACGGAGTTCAGCAGTCCCCAGCCGTCGAGCATCCGGTACTGGGAGATGAACAGGGCCTCGGCGGGGATCATCTGCACCACGAGAATCGCGATGATCATGATGGTGCGGCCGCGGAAGCGGAATCGAGAGAGGGCGAAGGATGCCAGCAGCGCACCTCCGGATGCGAAGACGACGGTCAGGACTCCTGCGGTGAGCGAGGCGCCGAGCGCCGGCCAGAAGTTCTTGTTCGTGAACGCGGTGAAGAAGTTGTCCCAGGTGAACTGCTGCGGCAGAAGGTGCGGCGGCCAGGACATCAGCTCGGATTCGGATTGGAAGGCGGAGTTGACCATCCAGTACACGGGGATCAGCCAGAGCAGGGCGAGCAGGACGCCGCCGATGTTGGCGAGGGGGTGGGAGAAGAACTCCTTGCGCTTGGCTGCGCGGTGAGACCTCCTGGCCTCGGCGTGTGCGGTGGCGGCGACATCCTGCGTGGTGAGGAGCTGCGGGGTGGTCATCAGTCCATGCCTCCCTGGCGGTAGAGCATCTGCAGATAGCGGCCGGTGAGGATCAGGGTGAGCAGGAGGATGACCATGGCCAGCGCGGATGCCACGCCGTAGTCACCCTTGGCGATGCCGGTCTCGTACACGTAGGTGCCCAGCAGGTTCGTCTCGCTGGCGATGCCGCCGGCCTGCTGCAGCACGTAGATCTGCGTGAAGACGCGCAGATCCCAGATCACCTGCAGCACCCCGATGAGCGAGATGACGGGGGCGATCATCGGGAGCATGATGCGCCGGATCTGCTGGAAGCTGGAGGCGCCGTCGATCTCCGCCGCCTCCAGCACGTCGCCCGGCACCTGCGCGAGCGCGGCGTAGATCGTGATCGCCACGAGCGGCAGGGATGCCCAGACGATGACGGCCGAGGCGATCAGGTAGAACGTCCAGAAGTTCTCACCCAGCCAGTGGAAGTTCTTGAAGCCGTCCAGCCCGATCGACGTGAGGAAGTAGTTCAGCAGGCCCGAGCGCGGGTCGACCAGCCACTGCCACACCGTCAGCGACGCGAGAGCCGGCATGGCCCACACGACGATGAGCGTGGTGTTGAAGATGGCCCGGACGAGGGTGTTCAGGCGCAGCATGAGCACGGCGAAGGCGATGCCCAGCAGCATCGTCATACCGGCGGTCACCGCGCAGAACAGCACCGACTTCAGGAACACGCTCCAGAAGTAGGGGTCGGTGAGGATGGTCTGGTAATTGGACAGGCCGGCCCACTCGGCGGGTCGGCCGAACTGCTGTTCCAGCCCGAAGTGCTGGAACGACATGATCAGCTGACGGACGAGGGGGTATCCGAGAGCGACCAGGACCATGACGCTCGCGGGGGCGAGCAGCATCCAGGGCGCGAGTCCGCGGCGCGTGGTGCGCACCGTGCGGCTCATGGGCTGGCTCCACAGCGAGCGTCGCTTCGACGCGCGAGTGGGCCGGTCTGTCGTCTGTGTCATCTTCTTGCGTGCGCCTCGGTTCGCGGAGCGGTCGTCACTTGTTCAGCGCGGTGTCGAGCTGCTCGTCGAACGCCTTGGCGACGGCGGCGACGTCTTCGCCCTTGGCGATCCGCGTGAAGAACTCGTTGAGCTGGGTGCTGCCGAAGGCGACACCCCATTCCGGGCTGTTCGGGGTCAGCTTGGAGTTCGCGACGATCTCGCCGGCGATCTCACCGAAGGGGCCCGAGACGGCGTCTCCGTACGCGGTGTTGCCCGGCACCCATCCCTCTTCGGCGAGGCGCGCCTGGAAGCCCTCGCCGAAGATCGTCTCCAGCGCCTTCTTGGCCAGAGCGGGGTTCTGGGAGTTGGTCGCCAGACCGATGTTCGAGCCGCCCGCGAAGGTGGCACCGGGCACGCCGGGCTCGTCGGACGGGATGGCGAACACGCCCACCTTGTCCTCGTCCCACAGCGCCTGGTCGATCTTGGTGCCGATGTTGCCGGTGCCGATCAGCACGCCGGTCTTGTTCTCGTTGAAGTAGCGCTCGAACGACTTCTGGCCGGCCTGCGAGTCCAGGCCGTAGGTGGTGCCGCTCTGGAAAAGCTCCTGCAGGTTCTCGAGCGCGGCGAGCGACGTCTTCGACGAGGCCTGACCGACCCACGTGTCGCCGTCCTTCTTGGCGTACTCGAAGCCCTGGGCGAAGAGGTACGACTCCACCCCGTGCGGGTCGACGGCGGCGAGGTACATGCCCGAGAAGTCGTCGACCGCGTCGGGGTTCTTCGCCTGCAGGTCGATGACGGCGTCGGTGAAGTCGTCGATGGTCTGCGGCACCTCGATGCCCGCCTTCTCGAACAGGTCGGTGCGGTAGTACACGCCACGGGCGCCGGCGTAGAACGGGTAGGCGTAGATCTTGCCGTCGACGGTGGATGCGTCGACGAACGAATCGATCAGGTCGTCGCCGCCGAGGGCCTTCTTCATGTCGGTGACGTCGGCGAAGGCGCCCACCGTGGTGAAGGTGGTGGTCTGCGTGTTGCCGATCTCGACGAGATCCGGGCTTTCGTTCTTCGACGCCAACGAGGTCTGCAGCTTGGAGACGATGCCGTCCCACTGCTGAACCTCGATCTTCAGCTCGCTGCCGGGGTTCTCCTCGGCGAACTCGTCGGCGAGGTACTGCTGGGACTCCTCGGAGAGCGAGCCCTCCATCACCCACATGCGAACGGTGCCTGCTTCGGCTTCGTCGGTGGCGGTGGCGTCGGCATCTCCGGCGTCTGAGCTGCACGCGGTGAGGGCGAGGACGGCTGACGCTGCTGCGGCGCCTGCCAGGATTCTGCGAAAGTTCATGATCCCTCCGATGGAATCGTGCTCCGTGAAGCTCACTGCCGCGTGGAGCGCTGTGTAGGGTCTCGGCGTTGAGATTGTGAGCCGACCTAAAGAATGCACGCCGAAATCGAAAGTGTCAAGATTCTGAACAGTATTAGACTGGTCCGCAGGTGCGAGCGCCGTGGCACACCGCCGCGGGCGCTCCACCCAGGCCGAAGGAGTGACCTCGCGTGACCGCACTGACCCCCAACGCGCAGCGACTGCTGCGCACCCTCGTCGCCGACGGCCCCGCGTACCGCGCCGATCTTGCGAGAGCCCTGGGGGTATCCCGCGCTACGGTGACGAACCTCACCAACCGGCTGAGCGCCGACGGGCTCATCGAGGAGACCGACCCGGAACCGGGGGCGCTGAAGAATCTGATCGGCACCACACCGAAGCTGGGCGTGCTCGCCTCCGTCATGTTCCTCGTCGACACCTGCACGGCGACGGTCGCGACGCTCGACGGAACAGTGTTAAAGAGCTTCACACTCGGCCAGCTGGCAGAGGTCTCCGCCACCGACCGCCTCGCTGCGGGTGCCGACCTCCTCGGGCGGCTGCTGGCCGAGCGCGAGCTGACCCCTGGCGATCTCCGGGCTCTTCATCTCGCCGTCGACACGCAGATGGACGCTCGCTCCGGAGAGGTCTACGCGCAGCGCGCCTCGAGCCGCTGGTACGGCGTGAATCCCAAGCGCTACTTCACGGAGCGCTTCGCGGTGTCGGTGCACACCGAGAACTCCGCCCGCCTCGAGGGGCTTGCGGAGTACCTGTGGGGGGCCGGCCGCGGCCATGACAACGTGCTGTACGTCGACGTCAGCTACGGCGTGACCGCAGGGCACATGATCAAAGGGCAGATCCAGACCGGCGCCAGAGGCGGGTCCGGCGAGCTCGGGCACACCGTCTACGACTGGAACGGGCCGCTGTGCACGTGCGGCAACTCCGGATGCCTGATGCAGTACGCGTCGATCCCGGCGATGCTGCGCGATTCCAGCACCGGGACCGGCCGCGTGACGGACTGGGAGGAATTCGTCGCTCTCGCGCACGAGGGCGACCCGGCGGTCATGGCGATCAGCCTGCGAGCCGCCAAGATCCTGGGGCGCGTCCTGATCAACGTCTGCCACATGATCGACCCCGAGATCGTGGTGCTCAGCGGCGAGATCCCGCGCGCGCTGCCCGGCTTCGCCGATGTGGTCACCGAGCTGCTTCGAGACCACGCGCTGCCGCTCGTGGCTCGCAACGTGGCCGTGCATCTGGCCGAGCTCGGCTACGACCACACGGCCAGCGCCCGAGCAGGGATCGAGTCGCTTCGGGCGATCGACGACGTGGTGGCGGAGGCGACGAACGTCTGACGCCCGCGCCTGTCGCAAGGGCTCAGGACGTCTCGGTCACCACCGGGGGTGGACTTGCGCCCGGAACCGGCGATCGTAGAGACCCCGCACAGCCGCAGTGAAATCCGCACCGAGCTCGGGCACCGACCCCGCGGCCGCGTTCGATTCCGCCTGCGCGGTGCTGCGCGCACCGGGGATCACGGACGAGACGCCCGGAAGCTGGGAGACCCACGCGAGAGCCGCCGTTGCCGGAGCGAGGCCTGCTCCCGCGGCAAGCGCGGAGAACTCCTGCGCGGCTTCCACGCCCTGGTCGTAGTCGACGCCCGAGAACGTCTCCCCCTGGTCGAAGGCCTCGCCGTTCCGGTTGAAGCTCCGGTGATCGTTCGCGGCGAACTCCGTGTCGTGGGAGTAGCGTCCCGAGAGAAGCCCGCTCGCCAACGGCACGCGGGCGATGATGCCCACCCCGGCCTCGATGGCTGCGGGAAGGACCTCGTCGAGCGGCTTCAGACGGAATGCGTTGAGGATGATCTGCACGGTGGCGACGCCAGGTCGCGCGATGGCGTCGAGCGCCTCGGCGGTCGTCTCGACGCTCACGCCATAGGCGGCGATCGCCTGTTCCTCGACCAGCGTGTCGAGCGCGTCGAACACGGCGTCGTCAGAGTAGACCGCGGTCGGCGGGCAGTGCAGCTGCACGAGATCGAGCGTGTCGACACGGAGGTTGCGCCGGCTGCGGTCGGTCCAGTCGCGGAAGTTTTCGAGCACGTAGTTCGCCGGCACCTGCTCCACGCGGCGGCCCATCTTGGTGGCGACCGTGAGCGGGGCATCTGGGTTATCGCGCCGCCACGCCCCGATCAGCGACTCGCTGCGCCCGTCGCCGTACACATCGGCGGTGTCGAAGAAGGTGACGCCGGCTGCGGCGCTCGCGTCGAGTACGGCTCGGGCATCCGCTTCACTCACCTCGCCCCAGTCGGCGCCGAGCTGCCATGTGCCGAGACCGATGGCGGAGACGTCGCGACCAGTGCGACCCAGAGTGCGATGCTGCATGCGATCGAGCTTAGGGCGTGGCCGCACCGTCGGCGCCGCCGCGGCTGTGTGACAGGAGCTCGGCGAACAGGGCGTCCAGATCAGGATCGACGCGCTGCAGTTCGGGATGCCCGTCATGCCACTCGATGATCTCGCGCGCCGCATGATGGAGGGCCACGGAAGGCGAGAAATCCGGTACGAGACGGCGGATCTTGGTGTTGTCGAAGACGACGGAGTGAGCCATGTCGCCGCTCAGCTGCCCCGCCCGCTCCGGAGCGAGCCGCTCGATCTCGGTGGTCGGTGCATGCCGCAGCCGTGGTTCCCCGCCGGCGGCCCGCGCGAGGATCGAGTAGATCTCGTTCCACGTGTAGACGAAGTCGCTCGTGATCTGGAACGTGTCCCCGTAGGCGAGCGGGTTGCCGATGAGCCCGACGAACCCGACGGCGAAGTCGGTGGAGTGGGTGAGGGTCCACAGGGACGTACCGTCGCCGTGGACGACGATCTCCTCGCCCCGGCGGAGCCGATCGATTGCCGTCCACCCGCCGAACGCCGGGATCGTCCACTTGTCGTAGGTGTGCGAGGGACGCAGCACCGTCACAGGGAAGTCGCGATCGCGATACGCCCGGGTCAGCAGCTCTTCACACGCGATCTTGTGGCGCGAGTACTGCCAGCGCGGATTGCGAAGTGGGGTCGACTCCGTCATCGGCAGGTGCGCCACCGGCTTCTGATAGGCGGATGCCGAGCTGATGAAGACGTACTTGCCGATGAACAGCACCTTCAACGCAGTCATGCGGTGCACTCTACCGAGGAGCGAGTGCGGGGCGCGGTTTCGATTGGCGGAGACGGAGGGATTTGAACCCTCGGTCCCCTTGCGAGGACTCCACCTTAGCAGGGTGGTGCACTAGGCCTGACTATGCGACGTCTCCAGGCATCCGAACGAAGAAGACCGGATGCGCCTTGCAAGCATACCCGTTCTCACCAGCAGTCACGAATCAGCCGCGCACGTTGCCGTTCGAGCAGGTCTGCACGGCGGCGGAGTTGCCCTTGATCGTGTCGGGCAGGGCGACGACGTCGTCGGGTGTCGGCGCTGCGGTCGCGGATGCCGTCGGCGCCGGAGTCTCGGACTCCTGCACGACGACGCCCTCGTTCTCGGTGTTCTGGTGCGTGATCTGCAGCTGCTTGTTCGCCTTGATGGCATCCCACAGCACGGTCGCGGCGCTCTCGTCGGGGACGACCTTGTTCGCGTCGTACGGGTCCTCCATCGTCGGGTACTGCACGAAGACGATGTCCTCGAAGGGCACGCTCTTCACGGCGAGGGCGATCTGCACGATCTTCATCGGGTCGGCCAGCGACGTCGACGCCTCGAGGTTGCTGAGTCCGGTGTCGGCGAGCTTGAGCATGACCGGCACGTTGCCGAGCACTTCGCTGCTGATCATCTTGCGCGCGAGGCTCGACATGTACTGCTGCTGGTTGCCGATGCGGCCGAGGTCGGAGCCGTCTCCCACGCCGTGGCGGGTGCGCAGGAACTGCAGCGCCTGCACCCCCTGGATCGTGTGGGTCCCGGCCTCCATGTCGAGTCCGGTGTATCGGTCCTTGATGGGGTTCGCGAGACACACCTCGACGCCGCCGATGGCATCCGTGATCTCGATCACGCCGCCGAAGGTGACCTTCGCGGCGAACTCGATGTCTTCGCCGGTGAGCTGGGAGATGGTCTTGGCGACGCAGTTGAGGCCGCCCTTCTCACCGCCGTGCTCGTAGGCGACGTTGAGAGCCTGCTTGCTCATCGCCGGCTTCGTGTCGCCGTTCGAGTCCACGCACTCGGGAATGGGCAGCATGAGGTCGCGGGGAAAGCTCACCGCGGTGACGCGACGCGGCTCGGCCGACACGTGCACGAGCAGGTTCACGTCGTTCAGGGTGCCGCCCGCGTCCTTGCCGGTGCACCGCTCGCCGAACAGGTGCGCGTACTTCTCCTCGCAGGTGTCGACACCCGCGAGGAGGATGTCGAATCCGCCGGGGTACGCGCCGATGTCCGGCGGCAGCTCCTTGGTGCCCTCCAGCTCGACCGCGTTCGCGTTGACGGTCGACGTGAACCCGCCGACCACGTACGCCGCGACGCCCACGCCGCTGACGAGCACGACCGCGAGCACGACGCCGATGATCTTGAGAAGCTGCCCCACTGCACTGGGCGAGCGCAGCTGGCCATGACGTGCCACGGGCTGGCGTCGTTTGACGGACGTGCTCACTCGGGTGGCCTTTCGACAGGAAGCGGAGGGTGTGGGATTCGAACCCACGGGACATTGCTGCCCACTGGTTTTCAAGACCAGGTCCATCGGCCGCTCGGACAACCCTCCCGACGCCGGTTCGCACCGGACGATCAGGGGTCGAGTCTATCGGTTCCGGGGAAGCCGATCAGGACGACCCATTCTTGCGCGGCCGCCTGGGGATCTTCTGGGCGGATGCGGCTGGAGGCAGTGCGTCAGAGGAGGGTGCGGAGGGCGGATGCCAGACCGCCGTCCTCGACGACGCCGGTGAGCTCGCCCGCGGCATCCTTCACCTCGTCGACCGCCTGCCCCATCGCCACGGCGCGCCCGCCGCCGGCGAGAGCCCAGGCGAACATGCCCAGATCGTTGCGTCCGTCGCCCGCGACGAGCACGTCCTCGGGCGGCGTTCCGAGCTGCGCACGCACCCGCTCGAGGGCGGTCCCCTTGTCGACGCCCTTCGGTGCGATGTCGAGCCAGGCCGTCCACCCGACCGCGTACGACACCTCGTTCAGCCCGACCTCGGCGACGATGCGCTGGAAGTCGGCCTCGTCGTGCTCCGGCGAGACGACCACGATCCGCGAGACCGGCTGCTGCATGAGCTCGTCGAACTCGACACGACGACCGGCGTCAAGCGTCCAATCGTGGAGCATGTCGGTGTACAGCCGCTCGCCGGAGCCCAGCTCGACCATGTATCGCGCCTCGGGGAGGGTCTCCTGCAGCAGCGTGAGCACGGGAGCGGGGTCGAAGACCTCGACGCGCCAGCGCTCCCACCCGTCGCCCACGCGACGCATCACCACCGCACCGTTCGAGCACACCACGTACTCGGCGGTCAGGCCGAGCTCGTCGACGTAGCGCTCGGTGCCGCTCCAGCTGCGCCCGGTCGCGATCATGACCTCGTAGCCGGCGTCGCGCACCTCGGCGACGGCCTCGGCGACCCCGGGACTGAACGTCTCGTCCTGCAGCAGGATGGTGCCGTCGACGTCGAGCCCGACCAGGCCGCGGGACCTCACTCGGTGCCCTGCGGGAGAGTCGACTGCTCCGACCAGCCGATCGGACGCAGCACGTCGATGCCGCCGAGGTAGGGCCGCAGCACCTCGGGCACCGTGACCGAGCCGTCGGCCTGCTGGTGCGTCTCGAGGATCGCGACGATCCAGCGCGTGGTGGCCAGGGTGCCGTTCAGCGTCGCCACGGAGCGCGTCTTGGCCGGGGCCGCGTCGTCGGACTCCGGCCGGTAGCGGATGTCGAGGCGGCGCGCCTGGTACGTCGTGCAGTTCGAGGTCGAGGTGAGCTCACGGAACGCGCCCTGCGTCGGCACCCAGGCCTCGATGTCGAACTTGCGCGCAGCGCTCGAGCCGAGGTCGCCGGCGGCCACGTCGATCACCCGGTACGCCAGGCCGAGTGCGGTCAGCATCTCCTCCTGCAGGGCGACGAGGCGATCGTGCTCCGCCTCGGCTGCCTCGGGAGTCGTGTAGACGAACATCTCGAGCTTGTTGAACTGGTGCACGCGGATGATGCCGCGGGTGTCCTTGCCGTACGAGCCTGCCTCGCTGCGGTAGCACGTCGACCATCCGGCATAGCGGTGCGGCCCCTGGCTGAGGTCGAGGATCTCGTCCTTGTGGTAGCCGGCGAGGGGAACCTCGCTGGTGCCCACGAGGAAGAGGTCCTCCTTGTCGAGGTGGTACACCTCGTCGGCGTGCTCGCCGAGGAACCCGGTGCCCTGCATGATCTCGGGCCGCACGAGGGTCGGCACGATCATCGGCGTGAAGCCGTTCGCGAGCGCCTTGTCGAGCGCGAGGTTCATCAGCGCGATCTCGAGACGCGCCCCGACACCCTTCAGGAAGTAGAAGCGAGAGCCGGACACCTTCACACCGCGCTCCATGTCGATGGCGCCGAGCATCTCGCCCAGCTCGAGGTGATCGCGCGGCTCGAAGTCGTAGGTGGGCACGTCGCCGACGCGGCGCAGCTCGACGAAGTCCTCCTCGCCACCGGCCGGCACGCCGTCGATGATGACGTTCTCGATGCGCTCGAGCGCTGCGGCTGCGGCATCCGCTGCCTCGTTCGCCGCCTGCTGGGCGGCCTTGACGCGGTCGGCGAGCTCCTTCGCCTGAGCGACCAGCGCCGCCTTCTCGTCCTTGGGCGCTTTGGCGACCGTCTTGCCGAAGGCGTTCTGCTCGGCGCGCAGAGTCTCGAACGCGTTGAGGGCGTCACGGCGCGATCGGTCCGCCTCGATCGCCGCGTCGACAGTGTCGGGCGCGTTCCCGCGCGCGATCTGTGAGCGTCGGACGAGCTCGGGCTCGTCGCGGAGGAGGGCGAGATCGATCATGACCCAAGTCTATCGACGGCGTCGGGCGCGGCCGGGCGGCGCTGGCGCGGCGCGCGCAGGTCGTAGAGTGGCGGCATGTCGGCATCCGGGGGCGATCGTGCGCACGCGGCTCTCGTCCTCAACCCCGTGAAGGTGGACGTCGAGCGGCTGCGCTCCGGGCTCGTCTCGCTCTCGAAGGCGCACGGGTGGGCTCCCCCGCTCGTGTACGAGACGACGATCGAGGATCCGGGCCAGGACGTCACACGCACAGCGATCGATGCCGGCGCGGCCGCCGTCCTCGCCGCGGGCGGCGACGGCACGATCCGCGCGGTCGCCGAGAGCATGGCGGGCACGGGCATCCCGTTCGCCGTCCTTCCCGGCGGCACCGGCAACCTCTTCGCCCGCAATCTCGGGCTGCCGCTGCTCGACGTCGAGAGGGTGATGCAGGCCGTCTTCACCGGATTCACCCACCCGGTCGACATGGGATGGGCGCGACTGAACCGGCCCGACGGCACCATCACCGAGCACGGCTTCGTCGTGCTCGCGGGAATGGGCCTGGATGCAGACATGATCGCCAACACCCGCCCGGACCTGAAGCGCTCGGTGGGCTGGGTCGCCTACCTCGACGGCGCCGCCCGCTCGCTCCCCGGCGCGAAGCCGTTCCGTGTCGTCTACCAGATCGATGACGGCAGGCTGCACTCCGCCAAAGTGCACAGCATGCTGTTCGCCAACTGCGGCGCCCTGCCGGCGGGCATCGCTCTGCTGCCGGATGCCTCGCTCGACGACGGCGCGATGGACATCGCCCTGATCCAGGCCACCGGGCCACTGGGATGGCTCGGCATCTGGCGCAAGGTGTGGTGGGACAACTCGGTGCTGCGGCGCACGCGCGCCGGAAGGCGGGTGCTCGAGCGGCGCGGACGCGATGCGTCCGTCCGCTACCTGCGCGGTGCGGTGGCGGAGGCCGCGATGATCGGGCCGACGTCGATCGAGCTCGACGGGGACGAGCTCGGCGTCGCCGTGCGGATGGTGTGCCGAGTGCAGCGCGGCGGTCTGAGGATCGTGCTGCCCGAGGGCCACGACACATCCGGGTTCTGAGCCCGGGCCGTCAGCCTACGACGGCGAGCTTGCCGTCGAGACCGCCGCCGACCAGAGTCAGCTCGAAAGCTCCGTCGGCGCGGCCTTCGGGAACCGCGAGGGGCGTCAGGCGGGGAGCCATGTCCATCGTGCAGGGACGATCGATGTCCTGGAACGTGACGGTCGCGGCGGCATCCGTCGTCTGAACATCGTCCACGATCGGCGGGCACGAGCCCGACCCCCAGGTCAGCAGCACGATGCCGTCGTCGTCGAACCAGCCCGCGGACGGCTGATAGTCGGTCTGCCCCTGCGGCGCCTCGGCGAGCGCCTCGAGGTCGGCCGTGTCGGTGCGCTGCCCGTGCACGATCTCGACCTCGACGTCTGCGGCGACATCCACCCCCTCGGGGACCGGCACCATCAGCGCCCGCGGGGCCAGGTCGTCGGTGCACGCCTTTTCCCCGCTCGCGGCGAGGGTCACGCGGATGCCCTTGTCGATCTTCGCGACGTCGCCCAGCGTCGGGGCGCAGGACGACGATCCCCAGGTCAGCACGGCGATGGCACGACCCCCGTCGAGCCACGCCACCTCGACCTCGCTCACTCCGTCGGCGATCGGCGGGGTCGAGACCTCGTTCGGCGTGCGGGAGCTCGTCGGCGCGTCCGAACCGGGGGTGCCGGCGCACGCCGTGGCAAGCAGGGCGACGGCGGCGAGCGCCGCGACGGCGGAGCATGCGCGGAGGGGTCTCATGTCTTGATGGTGTCACGCCCGCGACGATCGTCCCAAAGCGGGCGTGCCGTGGGGCTCACTGCAGCGCGGAGGTGAGCCGGGCGAGGTTGTCGAGCACCGTCGAGCGCAGCGGCTGCTGCATCCACTCCTCCAGCGTCAGCTCACGGCTGAGCGAGCGGTAGTCGTCTTCGACGACCCGCATCTCGTCGACGAACTCCTCGCCTCGCACGAGCATCGACACCTCCATGTTCAAGCCGAACGAGCGCATGTCCATGTTGCTCGAGCCGATCACCGCGACCTGGTCGTCGATCGTGAGGCTCTTGGTGTGCAGGATGTACGGCTTCGGGTACAGCCAGATCCGGATGCCGGCGCGCAGCAGCGCCTCGTAGTAGCTGCGCTGCGCGTGATAGACCATCGCCTGATCGCCCTGCTCGGAGACGAACAGCTCGACCTGCACACCACGATCGACGGCCGAGGTGACCGCCGCGAGCAGCGCCTCGTCCGGCACGAAGTACGGGCTGACGATCATGATCCGATCCTGCGCGGCGTAGAGCAGTCCGAGGAACAGACGCAGGTTGTTCTCGACCTCGAAACCCGGGCCGGACGGCACGATCTGGCAGTCCAGATCACCGGCGCCCGTCTCGGTCCTGGTGATGTCGATGCCCTCCGGAACGGAGTCGGTCTCGGCGTACCAGTCGCTGAGGAACACCGCGTTGAGGCTCGCCACGACCGGCCCGTCGACGCGCACCATGAGGTCGACCCAGTGCAGTCCCAGACGGATGTTCTTCGGCAGGTTGTACGAGGAGTCGGTGATGTTCTGCGACCCGAGGAAGCCGACGACGCCGTCGATCACGAGCAGCTTGCGGTGGTTGCGCAGGTCAGGGCGCTGGATGCGGCCGCGCAGTGGCTGCACCGGCAGCATGAGGTGCCAGTCGGCCCCCATGCTCTCGAGCCGGCGGACGGTCTCGCGATACTTCGGCTTCCAGCGGTTCGCCCAGTAGTCGAGCAGCACTCGCACCGGCACCCCGCGGGCCGACGCCTCCTCCATGGCGCGGAAGAAGTTGTCGGTGGATGCGTCGGCCTGGAGGATGTAGAACTCCACGTGCACGTACTCCTGCGCACCGCGGATCGCCTCCGCCATCGCGTCGAGCGACGTCTGATAGTCGCTGATCAGGTGCGCGCCGTTGTCTCCGGAGAGCGGCAGCGCCCCCATCGCCTGGCTCATCGTGACCAGCGGCGGGAACCACTCGGGCGGATCGGGGCGCAGCGAGCCGAGGTGCAGGGCGCTGGCCGTGTCGGCGATGTAGCGGTTGATCTGCTCCTGCTTCCGCCTGCGCAGCCGGGGCAGCTTCGGGTTTCCGATCAGGAGGAAGAGCAGGATGCCGAGGACGGGGATGAAGAAGATCGCCAGCAGCCACGCCATCGCCGCGGTCGGGCGGCGGTTGCGCGGCACGACGATGATCGCGAAGGCGCGGACGCTGAGGTCGATGACGACATAGCCGAGCACCACCCACCAGGGCCAGCTGTTCACGTCGAGCACAGACCCTCCCCTGCCGATAGCCTCGGCTCAGCGTATCGGGTGCCTCAGACGCGGGGCGGCAGGCCGCGAGCAGCGCGCTCTTCGGCCTCGATCTGGGCGTGCACCCTGCGCTCCGTGCGGTCGAAGCGAAGGATGCCGCGGAGCACGATCACGAAGACCGCGCTCACGACGACGGTCGGCAGAAGTGACCACGCCGCAGCAACCCAGAAGCTCTCCACACTCCCATCGTACCGCTCGCGGCTGTGAGCCGGCCGACGGGGATCGCATGCGCGCGCATCCATCCTGCACCCCGTGGTCGCGGTCGACGGCTGTGCACCACCGCCGGGGACGACGCACCGGGCGCCGCGCGGGCAGTCGGCGACGTCGAGCACACTCCCCTCATGACCACGATCATCCACGCCACAGATCCCGCCGAGTTCCTCGGTCTCGTGCCGGCGCTGGCCGGCTTCACCCCGCGGCAGAGCATCGTCATGCTGCCCTTCCACGGCACGCGCACCCAGGGCGCGATGCGCATCGACCTGCCGGCGGGCGACGTCGATCCCGACCGGTTCGCCGACGTCGCCCTGCGCGCACTGCTGCAGGTGCCCGACACCGACGCCGTCGCCGTCGTCGTCTACACGGACGACGGACCGGCAGATGTGCCCGACGGCCTGCTGCTGCCGCACCTGTTCCTCGCCGAGGCGTTCGTCGACGTGTGCGCCCACGCCGGGCTGCGAGTGGTCGAGGCGCTGTGCGTCACCCCGCACGGCTGGGGCGACTACCTCGACGACGTCCCTCAGGTGCGTCCGCTCGCCGACATCCCGGCCGCTCCCGCGGTGCCGGGCGTCGGGGACGTCAGCGGTGATCAGCTCGCCGGCGCCGAACTGCCTCGCAGCGACCTCGTCGAGCGGGAGAGCGTCGGCCGCGCCCTGCGCGACCTCGGCGACGCGATCGAGCACATGACGCACGGCACGGCGACCGGTTCGGAGAACCCCATCGCGATCGTGGCCGCCGAGGTGGTGCTCGACGACCTGCCGCTCTTCGTCGAGCACCTCCTCGACTCCCCGAGCGACGACGATCCGTTCACGTGCGCCGCTCTGCTGTGGTGCCTGAACCGCCCGCCGCTGCGGGACGCGATCCTCGTGCAGTGGGCGACCGACCTCGACTTCGGGTATCGCGCGTTCGACGCTCAGCTCGCCTTCTCGAGCGACCGCACGACGGTGCCGGATGCCATCGGCGAGGTGTTCATGGGCCGCGGCCCGCGGCCGGATCTCGATCGGCTCGGATGCGCGCTGCAGGTGGTGCGCTCCGCGGCGGCGCGTGCGCCGCGGCACGCCAAGGTCGGCGCGCTCACCGCCGCAGCGTGGCTGTCATGGGCGATGGGTCGCTCATCGCACGCGGGCACCTACGTCGATGAAGCGCTGCGCCTCGAGCCCGGCCACAGCATGGCCTCGCTCATCTCGAGCATCCTCGCGGCGGCCATGCTGCCCGAGTGGGCGCTGCGCAGGCCATGACGGTCCCGCGATCAGCGGGGGATGCACGCCCCGACCGGCACGGGTGCCGAGGCCTCGTCGAGCTGCGCGATGACCGGCAGCAGCTCGTCGTTCGTCATCGCATAGCCCACGTCGGGTGTTGCGGCGTCCTTGGCGAACACCATCCCGGCGACCTGCCCGCCCGCGGTGAGCAGCGGTCCGCCCGAGTTGCCGGGTTCGACCTGCGCCCGCAGGGCGTAGACGCTGCGCAGCGCCGTGCTGTCACCGTAGATGTCGCGCACGGGCGCGCTCGACGACGAGACCACGCCTGCGCCCATGACCCGGAACGGACCGCCGAACGGGTAGCCCATCACCGCGCCGCCCTCGCCCGGGGCCAGCGCTCCGGCCAGGCCCAGCGGCTCAGCCTGCACGTCGGCGGCGATCACGGCGATGTCGTCGATCGGATCGAAGTACACCACGGTCGCATCGCGGGCCGGTTCGCCCGGCACCTCCACGATCGGCGCGCGGACGCCGGCCAGGACGTGCGCGTTGGTGATGATGCGGTCTTCGGCGATCACGAACCCGGTTCCCGTGGAGACGACCCCGCAGCCGTCCGCTGCGCCCGAGACCTTCACGACGGAGCCCGCAGCGCGTTCGAGCTCCGGGGTGGCGAGATCGATCGGCGTCGCCTCCGGGGCCGCGTCCAGCTGCCCGGGCTGCAGCAGCCCCTCGAGGGTGGGCAGCACCGTCTCTCCGAACGCGAACGCGTTGAGGCGGGCGGCGGCATCCGCGAGCGGCTGCGGGATGTACCGCTCGACGGTGCGCAGCACGCTCGACGACGCGACGGTGGCCGACAGCACGGGCACACCCGCGGCGGCGATGGAAGAGCCGACCATCGTGATCGCCAGGGCCGAGGCGACCAGGGCGGTGAGCCCGCCGAGCATCCGCTCCACCAGCCGGAGCTTCAGCCGGTCGGCACCGCGGCGAACGACGCGGCCGATAGCGGCGCCGATGCTCGCGCCCACGGCGAGCAGCGCGACAACCGTGAGCACCAGCAGAAGCCCTCGCGGTCCGCTCTCCGGCACGGCGCGCGCCACGAGGGGCAGCACCCACGGCGCGGCGAGCGCGCCGAGCACCAGACCGCACACCGAACCGAGCACGGCGAACAGTCCCGCGCCGAGCCCCGTGCCGACCGATGCGATCAGCAGCACGGCGATCAGCAGGTCGACGACGTTCGGCGTCATGCTCCCGGTCCGGTCACTTCACAAGCGGGAAGAGGATGGTCTCGCGGATGCCGAGGCCCGTGATGGCCATCAGCAGGCGGTCGATGCCCATGCCCATGCCGCCGGACGGCGGCATGCCGTGCTCGAGTGCACGCAGGAACTCCTCGTCGACGCGCATCGCCTCGAGGTCACCACCGGCTGCCAGCTTCGCCTGCTCGACGAAGCGCTCGCGCTGGATGACCGGGTCGACCAGCTCGGAGTACCCGGTGGCGAGTTCGAAGCCGCGCACGTACAGGTCCCACTTCTCGACGACGCCCGCGATCGAACGGTGCTCGCGCACGAGAGGAGAGGTGTCGACGGGGAAGTCCATCACGAAGGTCGGGCGCACGAGATCGACCTTGACGAAGTGCTCCCAGAGCTCTTCGATCAGCTTGCCGTGAGTGGGGTGCGGCGGGATGTCGACGCCGTTCGCCTCGGCGAAGGCGATGAGGTCGGCCACATCGTCCTGCGGAGTGAACTCGCGCCCCGCGGCGGCAGACAGCGAGCCGTACATCGAGATGCGATCCCACTCGCCGCCGAGGTCGTACTCCGTGCCGTCGGCCCAGGTGACCGTAGTGGATCCGGCGACGGCGACCGCCGCGTTCTGGATGAGCTCCTGGGTGAGGTCGGCGATGCCGTTGTAGTCGCTGTACGCCTGGTACGCCTCGAGCATCGCGAACTCGGGGCTGTGGGTCGAGTCGGCGCCCTCGTTGCGGAAGTTGCGGTTGATCTCGTACACCCGCTCGATGCCGCCGACGACCGCGCGCTTCAGGTACAGCTCGGGCGCGATGCGCAGGTAGAGCTCTGTGTCGAACGCGTTGGAGTGGGTGATGAAGGGTCGCGCCGAGGCGCCGCCGTGCTGCACCTGGAGCATCGGCGTCTCGACCTCGAGGAAGTCGTGCGAGGTGAACGTCGCACGCAGGCTGGCGTTCACGGCTGCGCGGGCGCGCACCGTGGTGCGTGCCTGCTCGCGCACGATGAGGTCGAGGAAGCGGCTGCGCACGCGGCCCTCCTCGCTGAGCTCGGAGTACGCGTTCGGCAGCGGCAGGATCGCCTTCGACGCGATCTGCCAGGCATCGGCCATGATCGACAGCTCACCGCGGCGGCTGGAGATGACCTCGCCGCGCACGAAGACGTGGTCACCGAGGTCGACGAGCGCCTTCCAGTCGGCAAGCGACTCCTCCCCCACGTTCGCCAGCGACACCATGGCCTGGATGCGCGAGCCGTCGCCGGCCTGCAGCGTCGCGAAGCAGAGCTTGCCGGTGTTGCGGCTGAACACCACGCGTCCGGACACACCCGCGGTGACTCCGGTGGCCGTGTCGGGCTCGAGCTCGCCGTACTCGGCCCGCAGCGACGGGATGCTGTGGGTCACCGGCACCGAGACGGGGAACGCGCCACCGCCGGCATCCGCCCGCTTCTCGATCAGCCGCTCCCGCTTGGCGAGGCGAACCGCCTTCTGCTCGAAGACGTCGTCTTCCAGCTCGGCGGATGCGGGGGTCGGCGCGGGCGCGTCAGTCATGGGTGGGGCTCCTTGGAAAGTCCCCTCGAGTCTACCGGCGCGCGCCTGTCGGCCCGGAGCTGCCGTCTGCTGCCGCGATAGCCTCTCGGCATGCGCGCTCCGCGAGAATCCGCCCTGCCCGATGTCCGGAGGGTGCTCATCGCGCTCGCGTTCGCCGTCGGGCTGATCGCCGCGCTGATCCCCGTCGCTCCCGCGTCCGCCGACGTCGACGACTTCTCTTACTCGTCATGGTCGGCCGAATACGACGTCGCCCTCGACGCAGAGGGCAGATCGATCGCCCAGGTGACCGAGACGCTGATCGCCGAGTTCCCGTCGCACGATCAGAACAAGGGCATCATCCGCGGCTACCCGCAGCGGTATCTGGGCGCGGGGCTCGACATCGACATCGTCTCCGTGACGGATGCCGAGGGGCGTGACGTGCCCTTCGAGGTCGAGACCGAGGACGACATGGTGCTCGTGCTCACCGGCACCGACGACTACGTGCACGGCTCGACGACGTACGTGATCCGCTCGACGATGCGTGACGTGATGGTACACGGCACCGAGTCGGGCAACGACGAGTTCTACTGGAATCTCCTGCCCCTGAACAGCACCCAGGCCATCGGCCGCTTCGACGCCGAGCTCCGCTTCGCGCCCGAGCTCGCTTCTGCGGCGACCGGCGACACCGCCTGCTATGCCGGGCAGCAGGGCCAGCGGATCGCCTGCGAGATCGAGGAGTCGGACGACGGCTCCACCTTCCGGGTGCGCTCCGGCGCCCGCGAGGCGGGCGACGGCGTCACCGTGGCCATCGGGTTCGCGGGCGGCACGGTCACCCAGCCCGCCGCGAGAGAACCCGATCCGGTGGCGGACTTCGCGCCGGTCGTCGCCGGCGGCGTGACGCTGGTCACCGCCGTCGGTGCCTGGATCGCGGTCGCGCGCATGCGGCGTCGCCGTCGCACCGCGACGGGCATCATCGTCGCCCAGTTCGATGTGCCCGCCGACCTGCCGCCCCTCGTCGCGGCCCCTCTCATCGTCGGTGCCCCGAACCCCGCGCCCGCGCAGATGGTGCACCTCGCGGTGCAGGGTGCGCTGCGCCTGGAAGACGACGGCGACGATCGGCCGGCCCTGCGCCTGCTCGACAGGACCCGTTCCGGGCATCCTCTCGATGCCGCCACCCTGGATGCCCTGTTCCCCGGAGAGACCACGGTCCGTCGCATCCCGCGCACGAGCACCACGTTCGCCAAGCGTATGCAGAAGCTGGTCGGCAAGGGCGCGGCCGAGGCGAGGCGGCGCGGCTGGGTCACCTCCGAGCGCAGCCGAGCGGCGACGACGATCGGCTGGGTGTCGCTCGGGATGCTGGCCGTCACCCTCGCTCTGCTCATCTGGACGGCCTCGAAGGACCGCGACCTGCTGCCGCTGTCGATCATCGCCTTCGTCATCACCGCCGTCGGTGTCGGGGTCTCGGCGATCGTGGCGTTCAGCCGGCACACGGTGCTCACCCCGCAGGGCGCGGAGCGCTCCGAGTACCTGCGGGGGGTGCGGGAGTTCATCCGGGTCGCGGAGACCGATCGGCTGCGCATGCTGCAGTCGGTCGATGGCGCCGAACGTCGCGCCGACGGCTCGATCGACGTGATCCATCTGTACGAGAAGCTGGTGCCGTACGCGATGCTCTTCGGCGAGGAGCGCAGCTGGTCGACGGTGCTCGAGACGACGTACGCCGACACCGGACGAGACCCCGACTGGGTCAGCACCTACGTCGGCGTCTCCCTCGCGACGCGCCTGTCGACCTACTCCACCTCGATGACCACCGCGGCGACGTACACGCCCGCCTCGAGCTCATCCGGCGGGTCGACCGGCGGTGGCTTCTCGGGTGGCGGCGGTGGCGGCGGCTTCTCCGGCGGTCGCTGACGCGAGCCGCGGCGGAGGGTTCAGTCGGCAGGAGGCGCGAGCGGATCGGATGCCGCGCGCAGCGCCTGCTCGACGGTCGAGCCGACCAGGGCCGAGAGGTAGCCGCCCGGGTTGTCGACCCCGACGCCGCGCAGCAGACCGGTGGCCTGCTGCACGATGGAGCGGGAGAACTCGGATGCCGTGGCGATCGCCTCGGCGTACGTGGGCCGATCCGTCTCGGCGACGACGACCGGCTCGCAGCCCATCTCCACGGCCAGGGCCTGGGCGATCGGCAGCACGGCCGCCGGGGCGGTCACGGCGGCGAAGGCGACCTGCAGCTGTCGCAGGTCGATCGTCGTGCCCGTGAACGAGATGGCCGGATGCACGGCGAGTGGGATCGCCCCGCGCTCGGCGGCCGGGCGCAGCACCTCGGTGCCGTACGCGGGATCGGTGTGCAGCACGAGCTGACCCATCTGCCAGCCTCCGAGCTCGGCGATGCCGCTGACGAGCCCTGGCAGCTCGGCGTGCGGCACGGCCACGATCACGAGCTCGCTGCGCCGCGTCACCTCCAGCGCATCCAGCACGGGCACGCCGGGCAGGACGGCGGCCGCGCGGTCGTCGTCCGAGCCGGAGGTGATGCCGGTGATCGCGTGGCCGGCGCCGGCGAGCGCGGCTCCGATGATCGGGCCGACCCGGCCCGCGCCGATGATGCCGATGCCCAGGCGCCCCTCGCGCGTCATCGCTGCACCCATCCGGGCGGCGGGACCGCCTCGCCGTCGGCGCGCAGCACCTCACCGTCGGGCTGCGCCGGCCTGCTGTCGGATCCCACCGCGTCGGTCACGTGCTCGGCCCAGCGGTGGGTGCGGTCGGCCGACGCGGCGAGCGCGGCCGCCCGGCTGACGCCGTCGAGCAGCGCGATCGCGTCGTCGCGCTCGAGACCCGACATCGTGCCGGTGACGGGTCCCGCGACCGAATGGATCTGCCCGTGCGAGACCCGCTGCAGTCGGTCGATCGGCCCCTGCGAGATCGACAGGCTCTGCAGCCGCGCGAGGGGGAACACGGCGAGGCGTCGCCACAGGAACCCTCGGCGCACCAGCACCGCGTGCTCGGTGAGGCGGTATCCGTGCCGCTTCCACGACAGCGGGCGGCGCCAGGCCGCCCGCGCCGGGATGGTCCGGTACGGATCGTCAGCCCCTGGACCGACCACGCCGTCCTCCCACATCTCCGCGATCTCGGCCGGGGTGATGCCGGGCAGAACCAGTCCGAGGACCCGCTCCACGTCTGCGCGGCGACCGACCGGCAGCACGATGTTGAACTGCTGCGCGCTGCCGGATGTCTGCTGCGCGGCGCTCTTGCCTGTCATGCGGTTGATCTTCACCGTCCACCAGCCGAACGGGCGCCACAGCAGGGACTGCGACACCTCGACCGCGAAGATCCGCCCCGGCGGCAGTGTCTCGGTGACCGTCGTCAGCAGGCCGAAGGTGATGCGCACGCCGTCCGGGGTCGACGCGATCGAATAGCGCAGCGACTTCGAGATCTGCGCCCAGGTGATGCCGACCACGGCGATGATGAGCGGGATGCCGACGCCCAGGCTGACGCCGAGCGTCAGAAGCGCGATCTCGGCGGGGTCCTCGCCGTCGCCGCTCATCCCGAGGAACATCGCGACGACGGAGACGACGTAGATGCCGCCGAAGAAGAGCAGCCACAGCACCGCCGAGACGAGCTGCGAGCCGATCAGCCGCCCGGTGGGGATCTTGACCACGCTCTCGGGTTCGATGTCGGCAAGATCGACCCCTTCGATCAGACCCGTCACACCCGCGTTCATCGACCCGATGATCGCCTCGCGGGCCGTCTGCGGCGGCGTCGCTCCGGATGCCACGAGTCGAGCGCTGCGGGCGCCGGCGGCCAGCCGCAGGATGTCGGCGCGCACCGCCTCCGCGACTCCTGTGGAGAGGTATTCGAGGGGCACGTTCGCGTCGTTGCCGGCGCCGACGACCTCGAGCTTGGCCAGCCCGATCAGGCGCGCGGGGAACGGGCGGGTGAGGTTCACGCCCTGCACCCGATCCAGCGGTGCGCGACGGTGCGACCGGAACAGCAGCCCCTTGCGCACCTCGACGTGCTCGCCCGTGATCCGGAACTGCTGGAACCGCCAGAGGAACCAGAACACGGCGATGAGCAGCACGACCAGTCCGAGCACGGCCAGCAGCGCGAGCAGCACGAGGTCGTTCTCGAGGACCCAGTCGACGGGGTCGCCGCCGCTGGCGCGGAAGCCCGAGTCGGGAGCGAAGAGCCGAACGACCCAGTCGATCACCTTGTCGCGCATGTTGGTGATGATGATGCCCGCCACCACGAGCAGCGCGAGTCCCCCCTTGAACAGGGGGGTGAGCGGATGCATCCGGTGCCACTCGCCGTCGGCGAGCGACGACGACCCGCCCTGGGGCAGGGCGCCGGGCGCCGTGGGGTGCTGCTCCGGGATGCTCACAGACCGGTCCGTCGCGTCTCGGCGACCTCGATGAGGGTGTCGCGCAGCGCCTCGGCTGCCGCCTGTGTCAGACCGGGGATCTGCACGCCGGTGGCGGCCGCGGCGGTGACCATCTTCAGCTGCGAGAGCCCGAAGACGCGGTCGAGAGGCCCCTGCGTGATGTCGACGAGCTGCATCCGCCCGTACGGCACGGCCACCATCCGCTGCCACAGGATGCCGCGGCGGAAGACGATGTCGTCGGGGCGGAGCATGTAGCCGAGCGCCTTCGCCTGTCGCGGCAGGATCGCGAGCGTGATGACGTCGATCGCGATGAGAGCGCCCGCGGGGATCCAGACCCACGTCATCTCGAGAACGACGGCGGCGATGGCCGCAGCGATCGCGACGATCACGATGAGGATCGCGTTCTGCACCAGCTGCGAGGTCACGTAGCGCGGTGAGATCTGGTGCCAGGTCCCGTCGAGCGCGAGGGCTCCGCTGCCGCGCGGGATGCGGATGCCCGAGTACGTGCCCTCGTCGAGCACGTCGGCCGCTGCGGGAGCCGGACGTTCGAGGCTCGGCTCACGAGGCGGGTTCGTCTGGCTGTCGCTCATCAGGATCCTTCGGCAGGGTGCAGAACTGTTCCGCGATGAGGGCCACCCCGACCAGCAGCGCTGCGCAGATGATGAGGGCGATCATCGCCACCACCGACCCTACCGGCGCGGGCACCGGGCGGGTGGAGAGGTAGAGCAGCAGGCCGGCCCCGAAACCGGCGAGGATCGCTCCGAGCAGACTCGACGCTCGCGCCAGGGTTGCGGCGCGCAGCGCGCGGAACGGATCGATGCGCCGACCGCCGCGGGTGCTGCGCCGCACCGGCACGGCGAGCAGCAGCACGGCGATCGCGATGAGCACGAGCAGCACCGGGAGGAAGCCGGACGGGGTGAAGGTCGCGCGTCCGGTGACGGTGAGCATGTGGTCGAACGCGAAGCCGGCGCCGGTAGACAGCAGCGCGAGCAGGAGAAGCGACGCAGCCGAGGTGCGCTTCATCGGTCGTCCGACGATCGCAGTCTGCGCACCAGCTCGTCGACTCGGCCCGCTCCGGGGAGCACCGCGTCGGGATCGATGCTGAGCCAGGGCTCCAGCACGAAGAGCCGTTCGGCAGCACGCGGATGCGGCACCTGCAGGTGCGGGGTGTCGCTGGCGAGGTCACCGTAGGTGATCAGGTCGAGGTCGAGCGTGCGGTCGCCCCAGCGCTCGAGCCGCATCCGACCCTGCTCCTCCTCCACCGCGTGCAGCATGCCGAGCAGCACCTGCGGTGCGAGGCGGGTCGTCATCAGTGCGACGGCGTTGAGGTAGGGCGGCGCGTCGGGGTCGGGGCCGTCGGGTTTCACCGCGACCGTCTCGATGGGCTCCGACATCACGAGGTCGTCGACCAGCGGCAGACGACGCAGCCGCTCCGCGGCGGCACGCAGCATCTCACCGCGGTCGCCCTCGTTGGATCCGAGCGCGATCACCGCGACCTGAGGCAGCCGGCCCGGCCGCGGGTCGGGCGGTGCGGGCAGATGCGTGAGACGGCGATCCATCACGGTCGCCTCCGGCGGACGGTGACTGACACGTCGGCGAAGCTCTGCTGGATCGGCGCGCTCGGCTTGTGCACGGTGACCGCCACGTTCTGCACGCGCGCATCCTCGAGCGCAGCATCCGCGATGCGATTCGCGAGGGTCTCGATCAGGTTCACCGGCTCACCGGCGACGATCGCCGCGACGGTGTCGGCCAGCTCGCCGTAGTGCACGGTGTCGGCGACGTCATCCGTCGCGGCCGCCGCGACCAGCGACAGCTGCAGCATGAGGTCGATCGTGAACTCCTGGCCCTGCCGACGTTCGAAGTCGAAGACGCCGTGATAGCCGAACACGGTCAGCCCGGTGAGGGTGATCTCGTCGAGTTCGTCCATGTCAGGCTCCATCCCACGCGCTCGCCACGGCCAGTGCATCCCGGGTCGCGCCCACATCGTGCACCCGCACCGCCCACGCTCCGGCGCGTGCGGCGAGTGCGCTCGTCACGGCGGTGGCGAGGTCACGGCGCGACTGGTCGGGCTCACCGTCGAGGGTCTCGGCCAGGAAGCGCTTGCGCGACGTGCCGACCAGCACGCGGTGCCCGAGGGCGATGACCTCGTCCAGCCCGCGCAGCACCTCCCAGTTCTGCTCGCCCGACTTCGCGAAGCCGATGCCGGGGTCGAGGATGACCCGCGACGGCGCGATGCCGGCGACGGCAGCCGCCGTGATCCGCTCCCGCAGCTCGGATGCGACCTCGCGGGCGATCCGCGCATACTGCGCGCGGGCGTACATGTCCGTCGACGGTCCGCGCCAATGGCCGATGGCGATGTCAGCATCCAGATCGGCCGCCGTCCTGAGCATCTCGTCGTCGGCGAGGCCACCGGACACGTCGTTCACGATGCGCGCCCCGGCGCGGACGGCTGCGGCTGCGGTGTCGGCGTTGAGCGTGTCGATCGACGTGGGGATGCCGTGGGCGGTGAGCGCCTCGATCACCGGGAGCACACGGCGCTGCTCCTCGGCGCTGCCGATGCGCTCCGCACCGGGCCGGGTGGACTCGCCGCCCACGTCGATGATGCTGGCTCCCTGCGCGCGCATCGCGCGAGCGCGCGCGACGGCGATGTCGAGCTCGACGTAGCGGCCGCCGTCGCTGAACGAGTCGGGAGTGATGTTCAGGATGCCCCAGATGCCCGTCATCCGTGGCCTCCGGCGCCCTGGACACCTGAGCCTGCGGTCGGTGCGCTGATCAGGGCGATGAGCTCGGCACGGGCGGCCGGATCGGTGAACGCGCCGCGTGCGGCGATGGTCACCGTGGTCGCCAGCGGCTGTCGCCCGCCGCGCATGGTCACGCATCCGTGCGAGGCGTCGAGCACGACGAGCACGCCGCGGGTGTCGAGATTCTCGGCGATGGCATCCGCCACCTGCTCGCCGAGCCGCTCCTGCACCTGCGGACGGGTCGCGAGAGTCTCGACGACCTTCACCAGCGCACCCAGGCCGACCACCTGCTCACCGGGCAGATAGGCGATGTGCGCGACTCCGGCGAAGGGCAGCAGGTGATGCTCGCACACCGAGCGGAAGCGGATGTCGCGCATCAGCACCGCCCCGGAGGGCAGGGTGTCCGGCGCCGGCCCTCGCGAGACGCTGATGGTGCGCGCGAGATGCGACGCCGGGTCCTCGCCGACGCCGGCGAAGAACTCGCCATACAGCTCGGCCATGCGGCTCGGGGTCTGCGTGAGACCCGGCCGATCCGGGTCCTCGCCGATCGCCTCGAGCAGTTCGCGGGTGAGCCGCTCGACGCGCGCCCTGTCGACGCTCACGTCACGCCGTCGCCGGTCGGGCCTGCCCGCCGGTCGCGGGTGCGCTCGACGTGCGAGCCGAGCCGGCGGTCTGCGCGGTCTGCGCGGCCACGCCCTCCTCGACGCGGCGGGGCACGGCGATGGGCGGCAGCGTCGACACCGGCCGCTCCTCGCTGGAGAGCCACTGCGGGCGCTCCGGGAGCTTGCGCACCTCGGTGAAGATCTCGGCGATCCGGTTGTGGTCGAGGGTCTCCTCCTCGAGCAGCGCCAGGGCGAGGCGGTCGAGGATGTCGCGGTTCTCGCTGATCACCTTGTACGCCTCGTTGTGCGCCTGCTCGATCAGCGCGCGCACCTCGGCGTCGACGCGCTCGGCGACCGTCTCGGAGTACTCGCGACCGCGCCCCATGTCACGACCGGCGAACGGCTCGCCGCCCTCGGAGCCGAGCTTGACCGGGCCGAGCTGGGTGGTCATGCCGTACTCGATGACCATCTTGCGGGCGATGCTGGTCGCCTTCTCGATGTCGTTCGAGGCGCCGGTGGTCGGGTCGTGGAAGACGAGCTCCTCGGCGACGCGACCGCCCATGGCGTAGGTCAGCTGGTCCTGCAGCTCGTTGCGGGTCACGGAGTACTTGTCATCCAGCGGCATGACCATCGTGTAGCCGAGTGCCTTGCCGCGCGGCAGGATCGTGATCTTCGTCACCGGGTCGGTGTAGTTCATCGCCGCCGCGGCGAGGGCGTGGCCGCCCTCGTGGTACGCCGTGATGAGCTTCTCCTTGTCCTTCATGACCCGGGTGCGGCGCTGCGGGCCGGCGATCACGCGGTCGATCGCCTCGTCGAGCGCGCGGTTGTCGATCAGCTGCGCGTTCGAGCGCGCGGTCAGCAGGGCCGCCTCGTTCAGCACGTTCGCGAGATCCGCACCGGTGAAGCCGGGGGTCTTGCGTGCGACGACCTCGAGGTCGACCGACTGCGCGAGCGGCTTGCCCTTGGCGTGCACCTCGAGGATCTGCTGGCGACCCTTCATGTCGGGGGCGTCGACGCCGATCTGGCGGTCGAAGCGACCGGGGCGCAGCAGAGCGGGGTCGAGGATGTCGGGGCGGTTGGTCGCCGCGATGACGATGACGTTCGCGTTGGGGTCGAAGCCGTCCATCTCGACGAGCATCTGGTTCAGCGTCTGCTCGCGCTCGTCGTTGCCGCCGCCCATGCCGGCACCGCGGTGACGGCCGACGGCGTCGATCTCATCGATGAAGATGATGGCGGGAGCGTTCTCCTTGGCCTGGGTGAACAGGTCGCGCACGCGGGAGGCTCCGACGCCGACGAACATCTCCACGAAGTCCGAACCGGAGATCGAGTAGAAGGGTGCACCGGCCTCGCCGGCCACGGCGCGGGCGAGCAACGTCTTGCCGGTTCCGGGAGGGCCGTACAGCAGCACGCCCTTCGGGATGCGCGCGCCGATGGCCTGGAACTTGGCCGGATCCTGGAGGAACTCCTTGATCTCGTGCAGCTCCTCGATGGCCTCTTCCGCCCCGGCGACGTCGCCGAAGGTGACGGTCGGGGTCTCCTTGCTGACGAGCTTGGCTTTCGACTTGCCGAACTGCATCACCTTGCTGCCGCCGCCCTGCATCGACGAGAGCAGCCACCAGAACAGCAGGCCCAGCAGCACGAGCGGAAGCAGCAGCGAGATGAAGCCGTCGAACCAGGTCGCCCGTGGCACCACGTCGCTGGCGTCCTTCGCCTTGATCTCGGCGGCGTCGATGGCCTCCACGACCTGGTCGGCGCGCGCCTCGACGTAGTAGAACTGCACGTTCTTCGCACCCTCGAACTCCTTCGAGAGCGTGAGGTCGACCCGCTGGTCGCCGTCGGTGTTGACCACCTTCGTCACGGTGTCGCCGTCGAGCAGCTCGAGACCCTGCTGCACGGTCACCTGCGTGGGCGCCGAGAGGTTCGAGATCAGCAGGAAACCGGCGAAGAGCAGCGCGCCGATCAACGCGACGTAGATCAGCGGATTGCGGGAGACCTTCTTGACGTCCATGATGCGTTCAGCGTACCGCTCGGCACTCAGGCGTCCGCTGAACGTTCACCACGGGCGTACCCGCGCCCGGTGCGCTGCGGTCAGCTGTAGACGTGCGGCGCCAGCACGGCGACATCGCGCAGGTTGCGATAGCTCTCGGCGTAGTCGAGGCCGTACCCGACGACGAACTCGTTCGGAATGTCGAAGCCGACGTACTTGCAGTCGATCTGCACCTTCGCCGCCTCGGGCTTGCGCAGCAGTGCGAGCACCTCGATCGACTCGGCGCCGCGCGACTCGAAGTTCTCGAGCAGCCAGCTCAGTGTCAGGCCCGAGTCGATGATGTCCTCGACGATGAGCACGTGCTGGCCGTGCAGGTCGGTGTCGAGGTCTTTGCGGATCTGCACCACGCCGCTCGATTTGGTGCTCGCCCCGTAGCTCGAGACGGCCATCCAGTCCATCGACGCGTTCATCGGCAGCCGGCGCGAGAAATCCGCCATCACCATCACCGCCCCCTTGAGGACGCCGACCAGCAGGAGGTCCTTGCCGGAGTAGTCGGTGGCCACCTGCGCCGCGAGCTCCTCGAGCTTCGCGTGGATCTCCTCCTCGGTGACGAGGATGTCGGTCAGGTCGTCCTGGATGTCGGCAGCGCGCATGCATAGATCTTAGGTCGATCGACATGCGCTTCCGCACTACTGTGAGCGGTGAAGCGGGGCATCCGTCCTGCGTGGAGGGAAGACATGAACGTCGATGAGATCCTGAAGCAGGTGCCGGTCGATGACATCGCGAAGCGCTTCGGCGTCAGCCCCGAGGTGGCGCGGCAGGCGGTGCATGAGGGCGGCGCGACGCTGCTCGGCGGTCTGGCGAAGAATGCTGAGAGCGGCGAGGGCTCGGCCGCCATCGAGAAGGCGCTGAACCGGCACGGCGGCTTCGCCGGCGCCTCGTCGGTCGACGACGTCGACCAGGCCGACGGCGAGAAGATCGTCACGCACGTCTTCGGCGAGCGCAAGGGCGAGGTCGCCGAGAAGCTCAACCAGAGCGAGAAGACGGCCGGCGGCATCGACTTCGGCAAGCTGCTGCCGATCCTCGCGCCGATCATCATGGGCGTCCTCGCGAACAAGAGCAAGGGCAGCTCGGGCGGCGGCCTGGGCGACATCCTCGGCGGTCTGCTCGGCGGCGACCGCAGCTCGGGCGGCTCGTCGGGCGGCGGTCTGGGCGGCGGCCTCGGCGACATCCTCGGCGGGCTGTTCGGCGGCCGCAAGTAGCTACCGCGCGCTGAACACGATCTGCCCGCCTGCCCGTCGTGCGGTGCATGCGGGCAGATCGATCGGCCCCTGGCCCGACCAGTCGGTCACCAGGCGCGCCACTTCGAGGGTCTGCGACCGCGTCAGGCTGACCCCGAACTCGCTGTCGACGACGAGGCGGATGACGCGATTGCGCAGCGCCGCCGGGTTCGCGGCGAGCGCCGCGACGCTCACGGCGATGCCCGCTTCGGGATGCTCGACGATGTCTTCGATGGTCTCGTGGATCATCTCGTCGAACGCCTCGGCGTCTTCGCGCAGCTGCTCCGCGGTGCGTGCCAGCGCCTCGGCGATTCCGGGGCCGAGCTCGGCCTCGAGCACCGGCAGCACCCGGTTGCGGGTGCGGACGCGGGCGTACCTGTCATCGAGGTTGTGCGGGTCGTCCCAGACCTCGAGTCCGGATGCTGTGCAGAACGCGCGCGTGGTGGCGCGGCGCACCGCGAGCAGCGGCCGGATCCACCGCATCCCGTCATCGCCGGTGCGCACCGCCGCCATGCCCTGCAGGCTCGCGGCTCNNGAGCCGCGAGCGAGGCCGAGCAGCACGGTCTCCGCCTGGTCGTCGAGCGTGTGTCCCAGCAGCACGGCCGTCGCACCGCGGTCGGCGGCGCACCGCGCGAGCGCCGCGTGTCGCGCCACTCGCGCGGCGGCCTCCGGCCCGTCCGGATGCCCGGCATCGACCCGCACGGGCAGCACGACGGCATCCACCCCCAGTTCACGAGCCCGGTCGGCGACGCGGGCGGCGACGGCATCCGACCCGGGCTGCAGGCCATGGTCGACGATCGCGGCCACCACGCTGTGGCCGAGCTTCCGCGCTTCGAAGACGGTGGCTGCGGTCAGCGCGAGGGAGTCCGCCCCGCCGGAGAGACCGACGACGACGGGGGCAGCGCCGAGGGGCGCGAGCGCGGCACGGACGGCACGGCGGATTTCGGCGACGGCGGGATCGAGCGAGGGCACGCGTCCAGGCTAGCTGCGGTCACATGTCACGAGAACGTCGCCCGAGTAGGCTGGTCTGCGCATCCACCCGTCTTTCGACACCGTCGATCCAAGGAGAACAGCACATGGGCGCACACGACGCCGTCATCGAGATCCCGCGCGGAAGCCGCGTGAAGTACGAGGTAGACCACGAGACCGGTCGCGTCCACCTCGACCGCGTCCTGTACACCACCTTCGGCTACCCGGCCGACTACGGCTACTTCGACAACACGCTCGGCGAGGACGGCGACCCGCTCGACGTGCTCGTGCTGCTCGACCACGCGATCTACCCGGGCGTCGTCGTGAACGTGCGCCCCGTCGCCGTGCTCAAGATGAGCGACGAGGCCGGCGGCGACGACAAGCTCGTCGCCGTGCTGTCGAAGGACCCGCGCTGGGCGCACATCCAGGACATCGACGACCTGCCCGAGTACACCAAGAAGGAGATCGCGCACTTCTTCGAGCACTACAAGGACCTCGAGCCCAACAAGTGGGTCAAGGTCGACGCGTGGGGCGACGCCGCCGAGGCGCAGCGCATCCTCGACGAGGCCATCGAGCGCTTCGCGAACGACGGTCACTGACCCGCGCACCCCGCATCTGCAGCAGAACCCCCGGCCTGTCGGTCGGGGGTTCTGTCGTTCTCGGCGCTGTGCGGGTCAGATCGCGCCGCGGGCGGCCAGGAAGTTGTAAGGGTTGGTGCGGCCGCCGTTGATGTACACCTCGAAGTGCAGGTGGCATCCCTGGGAGGCGCCGGTGTTGCCGGCGTATCCGACGACCTGACCGGCGCTGACCTGCTGGCCGTACGAGACCACGTAGCCCGACATGTGCGCGTAGCTGGTCGCGACGCCGTTGCCGTGCTGGATGCGCACCCAGTTGCCGAATCCGCCGTTGTAGAACGCGGCGTCCACTCGGCCGCTCGCTGCCGCGTAGATCGGCGCGCCGCAGCCGTTCGCGAAGTCGGTGCCGCCGTGGTTGGTCGAGCGGCAGACGCCGCCCGTGCACACCGGCGGTCGCGGGCCGTAGTGCGACGAGATGTACCCGCCGTGCGGGCGTCGCCACGCACCGGACCCGGTTCCACCGCCGCCGCTGCTGCTTCCGCCGCCGCCACCCCCGCTGCTGCTTCCGCCTCCGCCGCCGCCGCTGGCCTGGTTGTTCTTGGCGGCCTCTTCGGCGGCGCGTCGCTGACGCTCGGCCTCCTCGGCCCGACGGCGCGCCTCCTCTGCCTTGCGGATGCGCTCGCCCTCCTGGTAGCCGGCGACCGTCGCGGTGGTGTTGTCCTTCAGCGCGGCGAGCTGGGCCTGCAGTGTCACGAGGTTGGACTGGCGCTCTTCGAGCGCGGCCTGCGCCGCGTCGGCGGCGCGCTGGGCGGCCTGCATCTTCTCTTCGGCGATCTTCTGCAGCCGGTCGCGCTCGTCGCGCGCGGTGGATGCCTGGTTGCTGAGCGACTGAGCGGTGTCTCGAGCCGATGCCGCGCGCTCGGCGACCGTGCGGTTGTACTCGACGAGCTTGTCCATGCTGCCGAGGCGCGCGAGGAGGTCGTCGGCCCCGTTGGAGGACTCGGAGAGGAAGAGCTCGAGCGCGGCTTCGTCGCCACCGCTGCGGTAGAGCTGGTTGGCGACCTGACCGGCCTTGCGGGCACTGTCGGCGGCGATCTTGGCCTGCTCGTCGGCCTGCGCCTGCAGATCGTCCGCCTTGGCCGCCTGGTCGAAGTACGCCTGCTGTGCCGCGTAGAACTCCTCACCGGCCTTGCGGGCAGCGGCCTCCGCGGCCGCGGCTTGATCGGTGAGCTGCTTGATCAGCGCCTCGATGCGCGTGATCTCAGATGCCTTGGCCGCTTCGTTGGCCTTCGCGCGCTGCACGTCGTCCCAGCTGGGGTAGTCGGCGGCCTGGGCGCCCTGCGTGGTCGCCGAGACGCCGAATGCCGACAGGGCGATGGCACTCAGTGCACCGACGGTCAGTGCGCCGCGGCGTGTGAGCTTCGAGCGTGACCAGAGGGCCTCGCGTTCCGCGGGCGTCGGGGCGCACCCGCAGTCGGCCCCTGCGGATCGGGCATCCGCAGCAATGTCCTCGTTCACTCGGCTCCTTCCGCCGGATTCACAGCTGTAACAGTAACAACATTCGTCACAGTCACACCAGGTGCCGGCTCTTCCGCAACGGCGCGCTGAGGCGCGAGGCGTGCCTCTCCTCACCCCATCGTCCTCCCGAAACGCCCGGGATGTAAGCCGACGCGCCCTCGATTTCGTTTTTGCCGCCGACAGCCCTTATGCTTGAGCGTCGGCAAGGGAAACCCCCGGGAATCTCTTCGGCCCCATCGTTTAGCGGCCTAGGACGCCGCCCTTTCACGGCGGTAGCACGGGTTCGAATCCCGTTGGGGTCACTCTTCCGATACAATTTAAAAGTTATGGCCCTGTAGCGCAGTTGGTTAGCGTGCCGCCCTGTCACGGCGGAGGTCGCGGGTTCAAGTCCCGTCAGGGTCGCTCCGAGCGTTGAGCCTTCTTTCGAGGAGGCTCTTCGTCTAGGGTGCGGCAGATCATGATGTGCCGCACGGCTCTGTAGCTCAGTTGGTAGAGCGTTCGACTGAAAATCGAAAGGTCACCGGATCGATGCCGGTCGGAGCCACACGGCTGATCATTACAATTAGCCCAGAAACCCTCGCCTAGCTTCTACATGGCGGGGGTTTTGCTTTGCCCTGGTGAGGCGTCGTCCGGCAATCCGACGTATTCCGCGCTGCGACGCCACAGCAGGGAGGCGAGCTGCTCGTCGGACGCCTGCGGATTGGTCGCCGCCACCCTGTGCTTCTCGTAGTACTCGCCAGGCACCCAGTCCGTACCGGGATCACCCTCTGCCAACCACACCAGAGGTCGGGCGCCCTTTTCGGGGCTGAGAAGACCCATGAGGCGCGCCAGAGGCGTCTGGTACAGGAACCGCATCACGCTCGTGGTGTCCGAGGCGAAGCTCGTGCGCACGATGCCGGGGTGGAAGGCGACGGCCGACAGACCACGGCGGCCGAAACGACGCTCGAGCTCCTTGGTGAAGAGGATGTTGCAGAGTTTCGCGTCGCCGTACGCCTTGTTCGGCGAGTAGTCCCGCTCGTTGTTCAGGTCGTCGATGTCGATCGATCCGAACAGGCGCGCGGCGGCACTGGAGGTGTTGACGATCGACGCGCTGCTCGCGAACAGAGTGTGGAGGAGGAGGTTCGTGAGCAGGAACGGCGCGAGATGGTTCACCTGCAGCGTCTTCTCGAAGCCATCGACTGTTCTGGTCCTGTCGCCGAAGATGCCACCGGCGTTGTTGACGAGGACGTCGATGCGCGGGTGGGCGCGCTTCAGCTCACCTGCCAGCGCGCGCACCTGAGACAGGTCCGCGAAGTCCGCGGTGAAGTACTCGGCGTCGAGCTCGCCGGCCAGCGCTGCAGTCTTCTGCGGCGAGCGCCCGACGAGGACGACCGTGTGCCCGTCAGCGACCAGCGTGCGCGATGCTGCGGCGCCGATGCCATCGCTGGCACCCGTCAGCACGATCGTCTTCGCGGTCATCAGGGCAGCCGGTTGGCGATCGCCAGATTCTGAGTCAGCTCCTCGGCGTTCTGCCGCACGACGTATGCCGGGCGGTCTCGTTCGACGCGCCACGACTCGCTCAGTGGGCCGATGTTGACCGTGTCGAATCCCAGCTGGTCGTACAGGTGGGTCACGAACTCCGCAGCATCGGCATGGTCACTCGCCGTCGCCAGCGCTCGACGATTCGGGGTGCCGGCGGGCATGCCGCCTGCGGTGATCTGCTCGGCCTGGATGTGGTTGAACGCCTTCGCGACGCGAGACGTCGGCAGGTGCTCCTGCAGCATCTCGGAGGTCGTGGTCAGTCCCCTGTCGAGAGCGTCGATGTGGCCGTCCCGCTCGAAGTAGTAGTTGTTGGTGTCGAGCACGATCTTCCCGGCGAGGGGTTCGACGGGGATCTGCTTCAGAGCATGCAGCGGCACGGTCACGACCACGACGTCACCGGCCGCGCCGGCCTCCTCCGCGGTCGCCGCGCGGGCGCTGTCGCCGAGCTCGGCGACGAGATCCGTGAGGGTCTCCGGCCCGCGGGAGTTCGCGATCACGATGTCATAGCCTGCGCCGATCGCTGCTCGAGCGATCTGGCTGCCGATGTGTCCTGCGCCGATGATTCCGAGAGTCGTCATATCGGACACAACCCGTCGAGCGGGCGGATATTCCGCCGACCGTCACACGGGCGCGTGGCACACTGACATCCATGCCCCAGCAGCCGGATGATCCCCGCCAGACGCGACGACTGCCCGAGACGCTCGACGAGTTCCAGCGGGCGGAAGGGCACCCGCAGTTCCGTGTCGACGTCGAGCGCATCCGCTTCTCGCCGTACTACTCGCGCCTCTCGGCCGTCACGCAGGTCATCTCGCAGGCGGGCGCCGGCCTCGCCGTGCACAACCGGCTCACGCACTCGATCAAGGTCGCGGCGGTTGCGCGGGCCATCGCGACCCACCTCTCGACGCGCACCGACGAGGCGAACCGGATCGTCGCCGAGCTCGGCGGCGCACACCCCGTGGTGGTGCAGGCGGCCGCCGCGGCGCACGACCTCGGGCATCCGCCGTTCGGACATCTCGGCGAGCAGACGCTCGACCGCCTCGCGCGCTCCCGCTTCGGTCTCGCCGAGGGCTTCGAGGGCAATGCGCAGACCTACCGCATCCTCACCCGTCTCGACGAGCACGACCGGCCCGGCGTCGGCCTCAACCTCACCGCCGCCGTGCGCGCCGCGGTGCTCAAGTACCCCTGGCTGCGTGGCGAGGGCGGGCCGCGACGCGGCGGCGGCAGCAAGTTCAGCTTCTACGCCATCGACGAACCGGATGCCCGCCAGGCGCTCTCCGCATACCCGGCGATCGCCGCGGGGCAGCAGACCGTCGAGTGCTCGATCATGGACCTCTCCGACGACATCGCGTACTCCCTGCACGACCTCGACGACTTCTACCGCGCCGGGCTGCTGAACCCGGCGACCCTGTCGGCCGAGTTCCGATCGTGGCGTCGCAACCTCGCCCAGCTGCGCGCGGCGGAGCATTCGACTCTCGCGTCCGACACGCGCACGCCCGGTCATTCCCTCGAGCTGCTGTGGCGCCGGATGCAGGTCAAGGACAGCTGGATCGCCGACCCCGACGCGTTCAGCGAAGCCGTCGCCAAGGTGTCGTCCGAGGTGATCGACGGCCTCGTCGCCGAGCCCTTCGACGGATCGCTCGCCAGCGAGCGCGCACTCGCGCGGTTCACCACCGCGTGGATCGCCCGGCTGCAGTCGTCTATCGAGGTCCACCGGCATCCCGACATCCGCTCCGGGCACGTCAGCCTCAACCGCCAGGCATGGCACGAGGTGGCAGTGCTGAAGTTCCTGCACGAGCGGTTCATCCTCGAGCGGCCCGACCTCGCGGTCTATCAGCGCGGTCAGGCCAGCGTGCTCGAGCGTCTCGTCGACGGGTTCACCGCGTGGCTCGATGATCCGCGTGACGCCCGCCGTGCGCCCCGCCGCCTGATCGACCTCGTCGACCTGGCCACCGACGACCATCGCCGCCTCGGCGGGAGCGGCGCAGACGGCCCTGGCGTCGAGATGCTCGGTCGGGGTCGCGGCATCATCGACTACGTCGCCTCGCTCACCGACGCCCAGGCGATCTCGCTCGACGCGCTGCTCGCCGGCCGCACCGAGCGGCTGTGGGATGCGGGGCAGGGGCTGTAAGCCCGGCACGGATCTCGAGCACGGCCCCGCGTCGCATGAAAGAGTGGATGCCATTCGCACCCACTCCGAGGAGGCATCATGCGCGCTGTCGTGTACGACCGGTATTCGAAGGATCTCGACACTCTCGAGGTGCGCGAGGTGCCCGACCCGAAGCTGCCGCCCGCGGCGGTGCTCATCGAGGTGCGCGCCGCCGGGGTCAACCCGGTCGACTGGAAGGTCATGGGGGGCGGGCTCGACGCTCTGCTGCCCACGCAGTTCCCGGTGATCCCGGGGTGGGACGTGGCGGGTGTCGTCGTCGCCGTCGGGATGGACACCCCCGAATTCGCGGTCGGCGACGAGGTCATGGCCTACGCACGCAAAGACACCGTGAGCGCGGGCACGTTCGCGGAGCGCGTGGCCGTTCCGGTCTCGGCTGTGGCGCGCAAGCCGGCCGCTCTCTCCTGGGAGGAGGCAGGTGCCCTCCCCCTCGCCGGTGGCACCGCGCTGCGGGCGATCGACGCCCTCGGCGACCTGACCGGACGCACCGTGCTGATCCACGGCGCCGCCGGCGGCGTGGGCGGCTTCGCCGTGCAGATCGCCGCGACCCGAGGCGCGAAGATCATCGGCACAGCATCCGAGCGCAACCACGACTACATCCGCTCGCTGGGCGGAGAGCCGACCACGTACGGCGAAGGACTGGCCGAACGCGTGCACGGGCTCGCCGGCGGGCCCGTCAATGCTGTCGCGGACTTCGTGGGCGGGCAGCTCGACGTGACTCTCGACGTGCTCGGCGAGGGCGGGGCGCATGCCTCGACGGCCGATCCCTCGGTGATGCAGCACGGTGGCCGCTACATCTGGGTGCGCCCCGATGGCACGCAGACCGCCCGCCTCGCAGACCTCGCGCAGGAGGGGCACCTGAGAGTCGAGATCTCCGAGACGTTCCCGCTCGACAGGGTGGCAGACGCCTTCCGTGCCAACCAGGCCGGTCACACCCGCGGCAAGCTCGTCATCGTTCCCTGATCCGGTCCGCCAGTCGGACCGCGCCGGTCAGACCACTGCAGACAGAGTTCGCGCCCGGGCCTCACTCGGGACCCGGGCGCGAACGTTCCTCCGGTCAGAAGACCTCGTCGTCTCCAGCCGCGCGCGTGGTGCGACGCGTCTCGTACGCGCCGGGAGCGGCGTCCGTGCGCGTGACCACGTCGGTACGACGCCGACGTGCCATCAGCAGCAGCCCGACGATGAACGCGACGACACCCGCACCCATCAGGATGTAGCCGATCATGGTGAGGTCAGCCCAGCCGACGTCGATGTTGAGTGCGAAAGCGAGGATCGCTCCGATGACGAACAGAACGACTCCAGTGCCGATGGTCATCTCTTGCTCCCTTCGATAGGGCGGACCGTCCGGCCTGCCTGACGTCAAGAATCCCAAGCGCACGCGCGCCGCAGAATGGGGTTGACAACGACCGAGAGGATCGGGCTCGGGTCGAGCGACCGGCCTCAGCCCTGCCGGTACTGCCCCGCGGCCGCGGGCTCGACCCCGTCGACCGCGTCGGTCATCGCGCGGAGGAACCCGGTGACGTTCGCCTGAGCCTGAGCATCCATCCCCGCCGCCACCGAATACATCAGCCCGTGCATGCGACCGAGGGTCTGACGCACGTCCTCGTCGGCGTGCGCGGTGGCGCGGACCGCGGTCGGCGATCCGGCCGCGTCCACCTCGCGCTGCACGTGACCCGACTGCTCGAGCCGATCGATCAGAACCGACGTCGCCGCCGGCGAGATGCCGAGGTAGGCGACGAGGGCGGACGGCTGCGCGGTGTGGCCGGGCTGACGGAACAGGTAGCGCAACGCGAGCAGCTCGTTCTCGCCCATCGACATCTCATCGCGGGTGCGTCGCCGCATGGCACGCTCGGCTGCGCGGTACGTGCGGAGAGCCTCGAGCACCTCCCGCGCGCGCTCACGCTCGCTCCGCTGGTCGTACCAATAGCCGTCTGCCTGTGATTCCGCCACACTTGCTCCTTCAGCGAGCGCCCGAGCTACCCGCATAAGTCATGATAGGAGAGGACAAGGGGATCCAGGCGGTCCACAAGACCGCCAGACGCAGCAAACGGAGGACATCTGTGACTTTTCGAAGCAAGGAGACGCTGGAGACCTGGCTCGAGGAGTTCCGCTCCGCGCGCGAGGCGGGAGACCTCATCCGGGTCATCATCCAGGACGGCTCGGACGGCTCCGACACCGGGCTCGTCATCGTGCCGGTGAAGAACTCCTCCGTCAGCATCTTCATGCAGCCGATCCAGATCGGCGAGGCGCGGTGGAACGTCACGCTCGAGCCGAGCGACGAGAACACCATCCTCAACAGCCACCAGCTGCACTCCCTCGCCAGCGAGCTCGCGGTCGCCGCCGAGCTGTGCTCGTACCTCGAAGCCCGCAGCATCGGTCACGACGAGCAGTCGGACACCCCGGACGACGACGCCGCGACGGCCGACAGCGTCTGACCCTCAGAGCTCTCCCGGCCGCATCGCCTCGGCATCGATGGCGCGCATGACCCGCAGCGCCGCGGTGTCAGCGGGCGGCTCGTCCGTGGCATCCGACCGCCGGCGGGGCGCGTACACGACCAATGCGTGGAACAGGAACCGCGCGAAGAAGGCGATCACCAGCGAGATCGCCGTGGCGATCACGCTGGAGATGTGCCAGGTCTCGACCATCAGCGCCATCAGCGGGATGCGCAGCGCCGCCTCGATGGAGTTGAACGAGACGGATGCCGCGAAGCGCACCCACAGCCGCGGAGCGTCCTGGCGGTCGTCGCGGAAGACGAACAGCTCCTGCAGCACGAAGTTGCCGACGATCGTAACGGCCGCGCCGACGATCGCGGCCAGCACGTAGTCGACGCCGAGGTGGGTGAGCGCCCACATGATGCCGATGTTCACGACCGCGCCGATCCCGCCGATCAGGGCGAAGCGGCCCATCTTGCCGAACCGCAGACGGGCCAGGTGGGCGAGGAACGTCGCGCCCTGCCGCAGGCTCGCCTTCGAGTCGCCGTGCCGACGTGCGCCGAACTCCAGAGGCACCTCGGCGATGCGCAGCTCCCGCCGCTCGCCGCCGCGCACGAGGATCTCGAGCAGGATCTTGAATCCCTGCGGCCGCAGCTCGTCGAGTTCGATGTGCGAGCGATCGATGAGGAAGAACCCGGTCATCGGATCCGTGCTGTGCCACAGGCGCCGCAGGAACATCGCCTTGGTGACGGCGGTCGCCGCCTTCGACACCCCGTAGCGCACGGCCGTGCCGAGGCCTGCCGAGTCGCCCCCGCCGACGTAGCGCGAGGCGGCGACGACATCGACCCCGCCCTCCGCGTAGCGCGTGAGCATGGCCCGGAGCAGCTCGGGCGGATGCTGCAGATCGCCGTCCATGACGATGCACACATCGTGAGCGGCCTCGGCGAGACCCAGCGCGACCGCGCCACCGAGCCCGCCCGTGTTGCGGTCTCGGTGGATGCCGCGCACGGCCAGGGTCGCCGACGCCCCGACGCGGGCGATCTCGTCGATCGTGTCGTCGGCGCTGTCGTCGATGAACAGGATCTCGGCCGTGATCCCGGCGAGCGCGGCCGAGGTGCGGGCGACGAGCTCGGCGACGTTGTCGCGCTCGTTGAACGTGGGCACGATGACGGTCACGGGAGGAAGGGAGGTGGCGCTCACGGGTTCTCCTCCACGGTGTCCTCTGGATTGCGGTGTCGCGCGGCGTCGCAGCATCCATCGTTCCACGGCTCGCTGTGGCCGGGCGCATCCCGCGCCCGTGCACCGGCGCAGCCGTAGGCTGGTGGCATGAGCAACCCCGCCTCCGACACCATCACCATGTTCGGCGCCGACTGGTGCCGCGACTGCGTCCGCACCAAGAAGCAGCTCGACGAGCTGGGCATCGAGTACACCTACATCGACCTGGTCGCCGATCCGGCGGCTGCGGACATCGCCAAGGAGATCTCGGGCCGGATGAACATCCCCGTCGTCGTCTACCCCGACGCGAGCCACCACGTCGAGCCGAGCAACGCCGACGTCGAGGCGAAGCTGCGCGAGCTCTCGCTCATCTGACCTCGGTCCGCTTCCTCACCGCCACCGGGACACGACGATGACGCAGGAGACGGCGCCGGCCGCCGAACTCGACGACGCGCAGCGCGCGGCCTTGGACGCCGACGTCGACGTGCTGCAGCAGGGTTCGCGCACGTGGGCGCGACTCACCGTGGGCCAGCGCGTGACGCTGCTGCGAGCACTGCGCTCGAGCGTCGCCGCCGCGGCGGAGGACTGGGCGAACACCGCAGCGGACTCGAAGGGCCTCGACCGGCGGCATCCGCTGCGCGGCGAGGAGTGGCTGAGCGGCCCGTACTCGGTGCTCGGCGCGCTCGATGCGTACATCGACACCCTCGCGAAGCTGTCGGCAGGCCGCTCGCCGCTCGACGGCGTGACGCTCGGTCGCGCACCGGGCGATCGCACCAGGGTGGCCGCGTTCCCTCTCACCGGGCTCGACCGGTTCCTGCTGGCCGGATTCAGCGGTGAGGTGTGGCTGCGGCCCGGCGTCACCGCGAGCACGGCCCGTGCGAACGCCGGACTGGCACAGCGGTCGGATGCCCCGGGCGGCGTCGGTCTCGTGCTGGGTGCGGGTAACGTCACCGCAATCCCCGTGCTCGACGTGCTGTACGAGCTTCTCGCACACAATCGCGTGGCGCTGCTGAAGGTGAATCCCACGCAGGACGCCCTCGTCGCCGTGTACGAGCGCGCACTGGCGCCGCTGATCGCGCCCGGGTTCCTGCGGATCGTGCGCGGCGGTGCCGCGGTCGGGTCGTACCTCACGGGGCATCGCGACCTGATGCACGTGCACATCACCGGGTCGGCGGCGACCTTCGACGCCATCGTCTGGGGGCAGCAGCCGCAGGCCGCGGCGCGTCGGCGAGAGAACCGACCACTGCTGACGAAGCCGATCACGGCCGAACTCGGCGGTGTGTCGCCGATCATCGTGGTGCCCGGCGAGTGGAGCGACGCCGACACCGCCTTCCAGGCCGAGCACGTGGCGACCATGCGCCTGCAGAACTGCGGGCACAACTGCATCGCCGGTCAGGTCGTGATCATCTCGTCGGACTGGCCGCAGGCCGAGCAGTTCCGCACCGCGCTGCGCCGGGCGTACGCGGCCGCTCCCGAGCGACCGATCTGGTACCCGGGCTCGGCGGCGTGCATGCGGAGGGCCGCGGAGGACTATCCAGATGCCCTGGTGCTGGCCGACCGGCTGCTGATCGAGATCGGCGACGGCGCGGATGCCACGGCGCTGCAGTCCACAGAGTACTTCGCCCCGGTGCTCGGCGTCGTCGAGCTGCCCGGCACCGGACAGGCGTTTCTGGATGCCGCGATCGCCCACGCGAACGATGAGCTGCAGGGCACCCTCGGGGCGAACCTCATCATCGACCCGACCACCGAGAAGTCGCTCGGCAGGGGTTTCGAGCGTGCGATCGCCGAGCTGCGCTACGGGTCGATCGCGATCAACGCGTGGACGGCGTTCGGGTTCATCACGCCGACGCTGACCTGGGGCGCGTTCCCGGGCAGCACCCTCGACGACGTCGGCAGCGGCATCGGGGTGGTGCACAACGCCCTGCTGCTCGACGACGTGGAGCGGTCGGTCCTGCGCGGGCCGTTCCGTCCCTTCCCGCGGTCGCTGCCCCTGCTGAACGGCGGCGGTCGCGTGACGATCCTGCCGACCCCGCCGTGGTTCGTCTCCTCGCGCACCGGATCCGCGGTGAGCGAGGGCCTCACCAGGTTCCGCGCTCACGGCGGCATCCCGGTGCTTCTGCGCACGCTGCTCCGGGCGCTGCGCGCCTGACCTCTCCCTATCCGCCGAAACCCCCAGGTGCCGCCGAGGCGATGGACAGGGTGCCGGCGCCGATCAGAGCTGGTCGCCGGAGACGGCGAAGGTGTCGCAGACGCCGAGGCCGTTCTTGTAGCCGTTGGCGAACCACGCCTGGCGCTGCTCGCTGGTGCCGTGCGTGAAGCTCTCGGGGTTGACCCGACCCGCCTGCTGCTCCTGGATGTTGTCGTCGCCGACGGTGAACGCGGCGTTCAGGGCGTCGGTGATCTGCGCCTCGGTCGGCTTCTGGAGGTACGCGACGCCGTTCTCGTCCTTCTGCGCGGTGACATCACCCAGCCAGGCGCCCGCGTAGCAGTCGGCCTGCAGCTCGGTGCGCACGCCGTTGCTGTCGGGTCCGGTGCCGTTGTTCGGATACTTCTCCATCGTGCCGGTGATGTTCTGGATGTGGTGGCCCCACTCGTGTCCGACGATGTACAGCTGGGAGAGCTCGCCGGCGGACGCGCCGAACTGATCCCGCATGAGCTGGAAGAACGTCGGGTCGATGTAGACGCCCTGCTCGGGCGGGCAGTAGAACGGCCCGACGGCGTTCGAGGCGGTGCCGCACTGGGTGGAGGTCGCGCCGTCGACCACGGTCATCGTCGGCGGCTGGTAGCCGTCGACGTGCTGCTGCCAGTAGTCGTCGAGAAGCACCTGCGCACCCGCCATGCGGCAGTCGTCGTTCGTGTTCGCGTCCTGCCCGGTGTCGCACTCGGACAGCGCCTCACCGCTCGAGGCGGGTTCGTTCCCGCCGCCGGGCGCCCCGCCGACCAGGCCCGTGAGATCGGGACCGCCGAGCATGGCCACGACGAGCGCGACGAGACCGAGAACACCTGCTCCACCACCGGCGATCGCGGCACCCCGCCCACGACGGCGAGTGGTGTTGCCCGAGATGTCGGCATCCGGATTGAAAGTCATGCTGAAAAGGTAGCGCTCCGCGACGTCCGACGACGAGGGCTTGACGAAGCGGCCCCCGGCGGCCATCTGCGCACGAAGCGAGGCCTATGCTCGGGTCATGGCGACGACGATCACGATCACAGGTGCCGGCGGACAGATCGGCTACGCCCTTCTCTTCCGCATCGCGGCGGGAGACATGCTCGGACCGGACGAGCACGTCAGGCTGCGGCTGCTCGAGATCCCCCAGGGGCTGCGCGCGGCGGAGGGCGCGGCGCTCGAGCTGCAGGACGGCGCGTTCGAGCTGCTCGACGACGTGGAGGTGACGGACGACGCCGAGGTCGGGTTCGACGGCGCGAACCTCGCGCTGCTCGTCGGCGCGCGTCCGCGCGGACCCGGCATGGAACGCGGCGACCTGCTCGCCGCCAACGGAGGTATCTTCGGCCCGCAGGGCCGCGCGATCGCAGCGGCCGCGGCATCCGACATCCGTGTCACGGTTGTCGGCAATCCCGCCAACACGAACGCGCTGATCGCCTCCTCGTCGGCCGACGGCGTTCCCGCCGAACGGTTCACGGCGCTCACGCGCCTCGACGAGAATCGCGCCCGCGCGCAGCTCGCCGAGACGCTCGACGCACCGGTCGCCCTCGTGCGCCGCGTGCCGATCTGGGGCAATCATTCGGCCACGCAGTTCCCCGACATCTCGCACGCGACGATCGACGGCGCGCCGGTCGCCGAACGTCTCGAGGCGGCTGTGGGAGACGTGCGCGCGTGGCAGGAGCAGACGTTCATCCCCCGGGTGGCGAAGCGCGGCGCCGAGATCATCGAGGTGCGCGGGTCGTCGTCGGTGGCGTCCGCGGCGAGCGCGACCATCGATCACGTGCGCGACTGGGTGCACGGCAGCGACGACTGGACCAGCGCGGGCGTCGTCTCACGTGGCGAGTACGGTGTTCCGGAGGGACTGATCTCGTCGTTCCCGGTGCGTTCGTCCGGCGGAGCGTGGCAGATCGTCGAGGGCCTGGAGCTGGATGCCTGGGCCCGGGCTCGCGTCGACGCATCGGTGGCCGAGCTCGTCGACGAGCGCGAGACGGTGCACTCGCTCGGCCTCATCTGAGCGCCCGCTCCGCCTCCCGGAGTGCGGACGCCGCCGATGCCGGTCTCGGGCAGAATGGATGCCGGAGGTGCGGCGATGACCGATGCGATGAACCCGACGGGTGGCGAGGCGGAGATTGCGCTGACCAGTCCGCTGCATCTGCCGCATGCCGCCGCGAACTGCCCGAAGTGCCTGGCGGACGATGATCACGGATGGTGGTCGGCCCGACCGGAGGGAACACGTCTGGTGGGGCTCGTCGTCGCGCGCGACGGAATGCCGTCGGTGACTCAGCAGCGCGATGACCTCACCCGGTTCGGCGTGCCCATCGAGGGCTTCCGCCACCCCGCCCCGGAGATCCTGGAGAGCTGGGGCGACCGCCTGGCACGGCTGATCGAGACGCTGCGCCCGGGTGACGTGCTCGTCGTGGCGAATGTGCACGCTCTGGGTCGCGACCGCGATGAGGAGTCGCGCACGATCTCCGACCTGCGCCGGCGCGGCATCATGGTGAAGGTGCTCGGGCATCACGCCCGGCATCTCGCAGACGCCGAGACGCCGCCCGTCTGACGTCGCCCGAAGCTCAGCGCCGACGTCAGGGCCTGATCACTCCGCCGGAATCCAGGTGAGGGTGGACACGCACAGGTCGAACAGTGCCTTCATCTGCAGCAGCGGTGGGTCGTCGGCGGGTACATCCGCTCCGCGCAGCAGGACGAGGGTCATCAGCAGCGCGCGTCGACGTCCGCTGCCGGGAACCGGAGTGAGATAGGCGACGGTCGTGACGCGCAGCTGCTCGCCGTCGAGCATGTCGGTCGTCTCCCGTTCCATGCGCATGATGCGCTTGTCCCCGAGCAGGGGCGTGGCGCCGTCGGCGAGGATGGCCGCCCGCACGTACGAGTCGAGCGTCTGGCCGGCCTCGGCGTGCTGGACGCTCGCGGTGAGCGATGCCGGGAGATATGCACTCTCGGGCGCCTCGTCCGCCGGCGTGAACATCGCCAAGGTCGACACCTTGCGCATCTGGGTGAACGCCTGGTCCACCATCACCCGCAGGCGGGCGAGGAGGTCGGGGCGGTGCGCCTGCATCGTGCGCGTGCGGATCTTCGCCAGCATCCGCTCCTGCTCGTCCTCGTCGACGCCGCGACGCACCCAGCCGGGCGGCAGCACGAGAGAGAAGTCGGGGTCGGGTTTGCCGCCGAGCAGCTCGCGCAGGCCCACGCGCGTCGCGGAGCCGTGTGGGACGTCGGTCACGGCGTGCTCCTTCGGATCGGGTCGAGCGTGAACAGGGTGCCCAGCGGCGCGGCCAGCGCCTGCTCCAGCGCGGCGTCGTCGAGAAAACCGCGTTCGCGCAGGATCTGCAGGGCGGTGTCGCGGTCATGCTGGATGGAGCCGCGCTGGTCGGCGGGCAGCGCGGCGACTGCCCGCGCCGCGCGTTCGCGGTCTGTGATGGTCACGGGTCGGGTTGACTCGGGGGCCGCCTCAGCGGCGCGAACCCGGAAGCGCAGCAGCACGGCCACGGCGAGCAGCGCGCCGAGCGCGAGAGCGCCCCAGACAGGTATGAGCATGACCTGATCGAGCCGGTAGCCGTCGCGCGCGGCCACGGTCGGCATGCTGGCCGAGGCGAAGCCGGCGGCGATGGCGCTGACGACCGCGATGCCGCACACCAGGCCCGACCAGCGGGCGCCGCTGCGCAGCCACAGCAGTCCGGTGACGAGCAGCATGACCGCCCCGACGGCGAACGCGGCAGCGGCCACGGGAACCGAGGTCGCCGCCGGCACCCGGTCGATGAGATACGACTCGGCGCCCAGCACCGCCATGCCGGCGACAGGAGCGATCACGCCGGTGATCGCCAGCACCGCCAGCACCGCAGTGGAGCCGCGCTGTGCCGGGCTCGGCGTGCGCCGGGTGAGGATCTCGGCGACCGCCGCGCCGTCGCTGCCGAACGTCGCCACAAGGTCGGGATGCTCTTGAAAGGCCACCGCCTCCAGCATCCCGAGCCGCGGCTCCTCGGCGGCCGAGCGCGCGCGGGCCCAGGATCGTGCGTCCGGGTGAGTGAGCGTCATGATGCGGTCAGGCTATCAACCCAGGTGTCGGCGTGCTGCGCTTCCAGCAGGCGCGGTGCGCGCGCCCGGCGGGTGCGCTCGTCGGGGCCCACGAGCTGCAGCGATGCCGTGAACGCCTGGATCGACGGCGAGACGATGCCCAGCAGGTCCGCGAAGGTGGGTTCGACCGACACGATCACCACGACGTCGTCGTCGAACGCGAAGACGATGTCGTAGCCGAGCGCGTCGGCGTCGCCGATCCGCTCGGCTCGTGGCACGAGCACGCCCGGCCCCAGCCCCTCGGACTCGAACAGGATGCCGTCACCGGGTCCTGGCGGCTCGCCGTCGCCTCGCGCCATCACGACGTGCACGAAGACGCAGACCGGATGCTGCGCCGGCCACACCTGGAAGGCGAGCGCGTCGTCGCTGCGCCGGTGCGCGAGCCCGGCGCGCAGGATCTCGCGAACGAGCGGCTCGGCATCCGGGGTCCAGTGCTGGGCCCATGCCGTCTGCAGCAGCGCGGTGTTCTCGCCCACCCATGCCGCGGCCTCGGCGGAGGTCTCGAACGCAGGCAGGGCGAGCCAGCCGGCGTCCAGCGAGGTGCCGGTGATGCGCCAGGTGCCGGGCGCCCACCCGGAGGGGAACGAGATCACAGCACTGCTCCCAGCCATGGCACGCGCTTGCTGATCGCCTGATCGCCGTGCCCGGTCCAGTTCGCGATCTTGTCGGTCATCTTGATCGGCCCGGCGATCATCATGTGCGTGAACTCCCACGCGGCCGGCACGGTGGTCGAACGCGCCCAGCCCTGCGAGCCCGCCGTCATGGTCTCGACCATCCCGGTGAGCTTCGTGGTGTCCTTGCCGAGCAGGAAGCGGCTGAACACGTCGCCGACGCCGGCCGGGTTGTTCAGCTGCCAGAACGTGCGCCCGCTCTGCACGAGCCCGCTCATGCCGCCGCCCGCGAACCGCCCCGCCATGGTGACGCTGCGCAGCTGCGCTCCAGCGGCGCTCCACGTGGCGGGTTTGAAGGCGGCGAAGGTGTCGCCGGCGAAGCTGAGCACGCCGCTTCGGCCCTGGAAGAGCTTTCCCGCGCTGCCGAACGGGATCACGCCGACGATCGCGAGTGCGAGGTCCGGCCCGCTCGCATCGTCGCGGAAGAACTGGTAGGCGACCGCCGCCAGGGTCGCAACCGCGACGGCGGCGCTGATCGCGGCGATCACGGGGCCCCCGATGACGATGGCGGCGACGGCGAGCACGGTGCCCGCCGCCTGCAGCACCTGGACGAACACGGCGACGCCGCCGTCGATGTCGTCCCAGGCGCTGTCTTCGATCTTGCCGTCGAAGGCGTCTTCGATCCGGTCGGCGGTGCTGTCGAAGACCTCCTCCCACGAGTCGACGTCGGTGTCGAAGTCCTTCAGGGCGCTCTGGTACTCGTCGTGCAGCCGTTGCTTCTCGCGGTCCTCGGCCTCATTCTGCTCGCCCATGCTCTGCTTCTCGTCGTCGCTGCGCCACGGAGCAGGCTCCGCCCAGAAGGGCCGGTCGAGGTATCCGGGAGCCGCGTCATATGCGGCTCGTGCCTCTTCGCACGTGCGCACGCGCACGAGGATGCGCGGCTGGTATTCGCCGAGCGCGTCGGCGTACTCGACGAGGATGGGGCCGGTCGGCTGGTAGAGGGCGGCGGCGCGACCCAATTCGATGTGGGTGTCGCCGACGATCTCCTGCAGCTTCTCGACGGCCTTGCCCTTCATCCCCGATGCCTGGTCGGCCAATCGCCGCAGGAACGCGGCGCTGGTCTGCATCTGCTCGCCCAGCGTCGTGATCTCGGTTCCGCGCGCCCGGATCGCGCCTGACTCGCCCTCGAGTGCGACGACCTGGCGTCCCTTGGGTGAAAGCATGTCCGTCTCCCGTCACCGCGCCGACGCGGGGGCGTGTGCGGCCGGGCGCGCCTCGCTCTGCGCGCCGGTCACATCGATCTCCATCTGGGAAGCGGTCTCGACATCCCAGTCCCGCAGTCCGTCGAGCACGCCCTGCACATGCTTCTGCACCTTGTCGATGTCGGTGCTGAGCTCGGTGCGCTTGTCGTCCCAGCGGCTCTCGAAGTCGTGCACCCGGCGACCCAGCTTGGTCTTGCCGTAGGGCGACCCGATCGCCTCCTGGACCGCGGCGGTGCGCGATGCCGCGTCGGTCAGCTCCTGCACGATCGACTTCAGCTGGTCGTTGACCTCGCTCAGCTCGGTGTAGCGGACCCAGATCCCATCGGCCATTGCGACCCCTCCCGTCGTGTCGACCCCTGGTGAAACAGAACAGGGGCCGACCGATCATCGGTCGGCCCCTCGGGACTGCGTGCGCGGACTCAGCCGCCGGCGAGCTGCTGATCCAGATCCTGGATCGCGCGCATCATGCCCAGCAGCGACTCCGACATGTCGTTGATGCCGTCCACCGCGGTCTTCAGACCCGTGGTCAGCTCACCGTAGCCCTCACCGAACTTGCCCGACGCGTGCTGCGTCTTGAAGTCCTCACCCAGCAGCGTGTCCACCTGCCCCTTCAGGGTGTCCAGCTGCCCCTGAATGTCATCACGAGCCTGCGACAGCGACGACGCCACCTGCTCCATCTCCGCATAAGACGCACCGAAATCGGCCATCGTCAACACCTCCGAAAATCATCCGAACCGGACCACCCCGGCCCGACACCCCCAAGCTACAAGATGCCCGCACCACCGAGCCATGGGGACAACTCCCCATCGTCAGGACGGCGTCGACACCAGCCGCACTGCGGCGAAGAGGTCGCGCAGATCGTCGAGCGCGAGGGCGAGCACGCCGGGCTCATGGGTCAGCAGGTCCACGACGACCATCATCCCGGCCTGGTCGCCGAGGAATCGGCCGCAGACGACCGGATCCTGCTCGTCGCCGATGAGCACCGCCAGGACCGAGCGGTCATAGCCTTCGACCTCTGTTCGGCTGACCGTCTGCACGAGAAGCCCCAGCCCTGCGTCAGCGAGGGCGACGAGGTCATCCACCTCCGACGCTCCTGGGCTCACGTACACGTGCGCGACATGCGGTCGAGCCAGATCTCCCAGCCACAGCAGCCGCGCCTGGGCGCCGGGGAGGGGCGGCGCAACCGCCTGCAGTTCCCGCAGCGCCGCTGCGAAGGAAGCCCGGCCGCCGTCGTCTGGCAGCACGTCCCCGATCTGAGCAGCCCACTCCTCGACGTCCGGCCAGGGACCTTCCGGGAAGGCGAGCGGGACGGGCAGCCACGATTCGAGCGCCTCGATGGAGAGCGCGTTCATCGCCATCGGAAGGTCTCCATGATGGTGTCGACGAGCTCGACGCTGCCCTCGATCACATCGGGTTCGACGTCATCGGGGTGAGGCAGCACGGCGATGAAGACCAGACCCAGCCGCGCCTGCGGAACGGGTGCAGGGAATGCGTAGCCGAGAGTGACGGTGCGGACCTCCGCGAGCTCACCGGATCCGCTGTGCGAGCTGCGCCACCGGAGGATCTCGCTGAGCGGGGTGGAGACCTTCTCGGGGACGACGCCGAACCGGTTGCGCACCTCGGTCTCGAAGTCGGTTCCGACCGAGCCCGCCACCTTGCGCGCGGCGATCGAGATCGGCGGCCGCCACTCGTTCGTCTCCTGGTCGGGCAGGTACACGGCGAATGCCTTCGTACGCTCGAGCTGCTTCCACTGCTCCGAGATCAGCAGCCGCATCTGCACGTCGAGATCGGGACGGCCGATCGCCTTCATCCGGGCGACGGCCTTGGCCTGGAATGCGGCCTTGCCGTCGGCATCCACTCGGTAGCGGCTCCACCCGCTCGGCATCAGGATCGAGTAGCCCCGGGGATCGTCCTGCGTGGGCTGCGGCGCGCTCACACGTATCCCTCGGGGAGCGTGTCCGCCTGGCGTCTGCGCTCGTACTCGGGGACGAAGCGGATCGCGGTGATCGCCAGAGGGATCAGCGCCACGACGTCGACGATGAGGGCGACGAGGAGGTTCGGGTCATCCTCAACCGTCTGAGCCGCGAAGAAGAACAGCGCGGTGACGCAGGATGCCAGCACGGGACCGAGCAGGCCGACGACGCTGCGCGCGTCGAGCATCTCGGTGCCGACGCAGTACACGGCGGAGCCGATGGCGAGCAGCCCGGCCAGTACGAGAAGCAGCCAGCCCGGAACCGGAACGACGGGGAACAGAAGGATCTGGTCATAGGGCGCGGACTGGTCGCGCAGGACCTGTCCACCGGTCCAGATCAGCGATGCGATGAGGAAGAGGATCAGCAGCACCGGCTGCACGAGCGCGATCAGCACCACCGTCGTGCGAAGCCGGGCGCGTCGAACAGTCTCATGGGGAAGTGCCTGCACGCGCGTCAGCCTACCCGCACACCGGAGAGCACGGGGATCTCAGGCGACCAGCCCGCGAGCTGAGCGATGTCGTTCGCGGTGAAGCCGGTCCACAGACCGGTGTTGAGGATCTGCGTCGGCAGTCCAGGCAGCGAGCGCGAGATGCCGGATATGGTCTGCTGCACCCCCGGGTTGGTCGCCCACTGCGAGGTGCGCATGCTCTGCAGGAACGTCTGCACCTGCACCGCCTCGGTGCCGCCCATGGGGATGGCCCGGAGCGGGTTGACGAACATGCTCGGAGCGGGCAGGCCCGCTCGCGCCACCGCCGGCGCGCGCAGCCATGTGAACGCGTTTCCGATCGCACGAAGGGGGTGGAAGATGGGGATCCGGAACGGCGTCAGCGGAATCGACAGGCGGGTCACCACCGAGGGCAGGCCGCTGCGGATAGCGGTGACGACCGCACCTCGGCCGGCGCTCATCGCCGAGCCGAGCGTCGGAAGCCCGCGGGAGAGCACCTTCCCGATGCCGAACGGAAGAAGACCGACGGCGGCCAGTGCCACATCCCCCAGGGATGCCCTCCCGAACGCGAACTTGAGCACGTTGAGGGCCAGCACGGCGGCGGAGAGGGCGAGGATGATCCCGCCGAGCAGTCCGGTCAGCGGAGCCCCGATCACCAGCGCGATGACCGACAGGACGAGCAGGACCACGGCGAGGACGTCCAGGACGGCATCCACGGACTCCCAGAAGCCGTCATTGTTGCCGGCTGTCTCGTAGGCCTTCTCGATGGACTCGACGGCATCGTCGTATGCGTCCGACCATGTCTCGAAGGTGTCGTCGAATGCGGTCCACATCGCATCCCGATGCCGCTCGGCCGATCCGAGGGTCGCGGCGGCAGCGCTGACGTCTCCGGCGGCCGCGTCCACCTCACTCTGTTCGGGATCGTCCTCCCAAGGCATCACGCGCTCGAGCGATCGCTGCCGACCGACGGCGTCTTCGTGCGAGCTCTGAGCGTTCTGATACGCGTTCTCCGCGTCGCGGACGTCGTCCTCGTTCGCGCGCAGCCAGCTCTGGGCCGCTTCGAGCGCTTCGGCGTAGATGCGCAGCGCCTTGCCGGTGTCCGTGTACCGCACGGCCGCGGCCGACAGGTCCACCGCGGTCTCGGAAGCCATCTCCGCGAGCTTGTCGGTGCCCTTGCTCTTGTGCACCGAGGAATCGCCGATCGCGGTGAGCTCACCCGCCGTCTCATTCATCTGTGTGCCGAGCGTGACCCAGTTGTCGCCTCTGCTCCAGATCTGTGAGGCGGATCCGGCGAGCTGGCGCAGTTCGACGTCGGTGTTCGGAGATCGCATCACTGGATCCTCGCGATCCGGGCGCTGGTGGTCTGCTCAGAGCCGGCGCTCTCGAGCTCGGCAGCGGTCTCGGTGTCCCACTGGTCCCAGTTGTCGACGATCGACGTGAGCTGGTCGCGGATCGAGCCGAGATTCTCGTTCAACTTGTCGCGCTTGCGGTTCCATGCCGACTCGAAGTCGCCGACCTTGTCGCGCAGTGACGAGCGGTCGTCGGGGCGATCGACCGCCTCCTCGAGATCGTTGTTGATCGCCGCCGCCTCGTCGAAGGCGGTGATGGCGGCGTTGAGGCCTGTCAGCGCCTCGCGGAGGCGAGCACGGTCGAGCATGATGTCCATCGGATTCCCCCATCGAAGGCGAGGACCGGCCTAGTCAGCCGGCCCTCGACGTCGAGTCTGTACTGGTTCTGGTGTGCGGACTCAGCCGCCGGCGAGCTGCTGATCCAGATCCTGGATCGCGCGCATCATGCCCAGCAGCGACTCCGACATGTCGTTGATGCCGTCCACCGCGGTCTTCAGACCCGTGGTCAGCTCACCGTAGCCCTCACCGAACTTGCCCGACGCGTGCTGCGTCTTGAAGTCCTCACCCAGCAGCGTGTCCACCTGCCCCTTCAGGGTGTCCAGCTGACCCTGAATGTCATCACGAGCCTGCGACAGCGACGACGCCACCTGCTCCATCTCCGCATAAGACGCACCGAAATCGGCCATCGTCAACACCTCCGGTAAATCGTTGAGTCCGGACCACCCCGGCCCGACATCACCAAGCTACAAGATGCGCGCACCACCGAGCCATGGGGACAACTCCCCATCGTCAGGACGGCGTCGACACCAGCCGCACTGCGGCCTGCGGCCTGCGGCCGCGCTTGCACGGCGCATCGCGAAGGTCCGCTCTCTCACGCCAGCGCATCCCCCTCGACCAGCGGCAGCTGCACCGTGACCTGGCGACCGGCCTGCACGAAGATGCCGCGACCCTCGGGGAAGTCGGTGCGCTTGACCTTGGGGAAAGGCACCTTGAACACCGCGTCGCCGTCGAACGAGTCAGGCTTGAGGATGACACCCTTGCGGCCGGCCTTGAAGTCGCCGATGAAGCCGAATCCGCTCGTGACCTGCGTCACGTCGGCGTCGCCGATGAGGAAGTGGTCGCTGCGGTTGACAGCCTGGAACAGCGCCTTCATCTCACGCTCGGCGGGGCTGTCTGCGAACTGCGGCACGTCTTCGACCACGATCATCACGCGCAGCGGGAGGGCGTCGTCCGCGATGAGCTCGGTGATCTCCTTCGCCAGCTCCTTCGCGTCGTCGGGTGTCACCGCGCTGCGGGTCCAGTCGGCGTACTCCTTCAGCTGCGAGCGGCGTCCGCCGAAGTGGAACAGCCTGACCTCCGGATCGAACCGGCGCATCGAGGTGATCATCGCCTTCAACGCGTTGGTCTTGCCGGCCAGCGGCGGCCCCGCCACCACGAACGTGCCGACGGGGTCGAAGTCGCGCGCCGACAGGGTGTCCTCGGCGACGCCGAGCACAGGGAACTCGCCCAGGCGTTCGGGCAGATCGCGCACCGAGAGCCGGGTCGGCAGCGCGCCGATCTCGGCGACCTCGCGCGCTCCGGCCGCACGCAGCTCGGCCGCGAGCTTCTCGAGCAGCTTGGTCTGCTCGGCGACGTTGGGCGTGCCGCCCAGCGTGGCGATCTGGGTCTCCAGTCCGTCCATGATGGCGCGGCCCGGGGCGGAGCGCTCGTCGAGCACGTCCTTGGGCGCGTTCAGCATCGCGTACGCCGACTCGTCGGCCAGGCGCAGCACCACCCGTCGCGACACGTTCGCGCTCACGGCCGTGGGCACCGAGCCCGAGCGATCGGCGGTGGCGACCACGTGCACGCCCAGCGGGCGGCCCTCGCCGAGGATGCGCATGAACGTCTGGTAGAACGGCATCCGGGCGGTGGTCGACTCCCACTCGGAGCGGAACTGCGGGAACCCGTCGATCAGGAAGAGGATGCGCGACTCGTCGCGGCCGGTGATCTCGCGGTACTCGGTGAGGCTGGCGGCGTTCGCCGCGCTGAACCGCTTGCCGCGGTCGTCGAGCACCCGGGCGAGCGAGCGCAGGATGCGCTGCACGCGCTCGGCGTCGTCGCCGGCGATGATCGACCCGACGTGCGGCAGCACCTCGAGGCTGCGCAGCGACCCCGAGCCGAAGTCGAGGCCGTACACCTCGACGCTGCTCTTCGGGTCGTGGCCGGCGGCGATGGCCAGGGTGCGCAGCACGGTCGACTTGCCCGATCCGCTCGTGCCGTACACGAGCAGCGAGCCGTCCCTGTCGGGCACGAAGTACGTCGGCTCCTGCAGCTGCCGTGCAGGCACGTCCATCTTGCCGAGCAGGATCTCTCCGTCGCCGCGCAGCGGCAGGTCGCGCAGGTCGACGGCCCGCTCGAGATCGTCGAGCCAGGGTCGGCGCGGCGCCGGGATACCCGCCTGCGCGGACGCCTTCACCAGCGTCGCGACGATGCGCTTCTGGTCGGTGGGACCGAGGTCCTCATCGTGCGAGTCGGACTCCGGAGCCTGCTCGGCTTCCCAGAGCTGGGTCGAACCGAAACGCAGCTCGGCGATCTTCACCTCGGCGACCTGCGCCTCGTCGGTGGTCCACCCGCCGGCGTACGCCGACTGGAAGGGCACGAGACGCCCCGGTCCGGTCTTGGCGATGCCGCGACCGGGGATCGACGGCGGGAAGGATGCCGCGATCGGGTCGTCCACGACGTCCTTCGAGTCGGACTCGTCGGCCATCCGCAGAGCCACGCGCAGGTTCGTGTTGGCGCGCAGATTGTCCTTGATCACACCGGCGGGCCGCTGCGTGGCCATGATCAGGTGGATGCCGAGCGAGCGCCCGCGCTGGGCGATGTCGACCACGCCGTCCACGAACTCGGGCACCTCGCCGGCGAGTGCGGCGAACTCGTCGATCACGAGCACGAGCGCGGGCGGGGTGTCGGGATCGCGGCGCTTCTCGAGCTCGAGCAGGTCCTTGGCCTTCTTGCGGTTGAAGAGGTGCTCGCGATGGTGCAGCTCGGCGCGCAGGCTGGTGAGCGCCCGGCGCACGAGGTGCGGGCTGAGGTCTGTGACCAGGCCGACCGTGTGCGGCAGGTCGACGCAGTCGGCGAACGCCGATCCGCCCTTGTAGTCGACGAACAGGAACGTGACGCGGTCGGGACTGTGCGCTGCGGCCATGCCGAGCACCCACGCCTGCAGGAACTCGCTCTTCCCCGCGCCCGTGGTGCCGCCCACGAGGGCGTGCGGGCCCTGCGTGCGCAGGTCGAGGGTCATGGCATCCGTCTGCGACTGCCCGATGATCGCGCGCAGGTTGCCGGCCTTCTTCAGCCGCGACTGCGGGGTGCCGGAGCGGTCGATGATGGTGTTGTTCTGCCGCCAGCGGTCGATGACCGCGGTCGGGTCGGATGCCACCTCGCCGCCGACCAGCGAGAGGAACATCACCGAGTTCGGGATGTCGGAGGAGTCCTCGACGACCGTGCTCGAATCGACGACGGGAGCGAGGCGCTTCGCGAACATCGTCATGTACGCGTGCGACACGCCCTCGACCTGCACGCCGGTGTACGAGACGCCGTTGCGGACCGTACCGACGCGCGCGTTCTCGAGTCCGCCGGTGACGTCGATGAAGCTGCGGCATGCGGCCGGCAGCGCCTCGACGACGGGCGCGACGAAGAGCCCGTAGACGCCGACGTCGGCCCCTCGTTCGAGGATCTGGGTAAGCCGAGCGCGGTCGACGGGTGCGTCGTCGGTGATGATGACGAGCACGGCGGTCTGGCCGGGGAAGCTCGCCTCCTCTGCAGCGCGCTTCACGTCGGTGCCGAAGAGCGTGGGGTCCCAGTCGTCGCCGTAGGGAGGGCGGGGAGCGGATGCCGCCTTCGCCCGGCGCATGACGAGCTCTTCCAGCCCGTTCAGCAGCGCGGCGCCCGTCGATGCCGAGTCGGCCAGCGGCACGTCCTTGAACGGGTTGCGCTCACTCGAGGTGTGCGGCAGCCACTTCAGCCAGTCGAGCTCATTCGCCCAGCCCGGCTCGGTGATCGCCACGGTGACGAGCTCGTTGGGCGAGTGCATGCCGAACAGCTGCACGGCGAGCCCTCGCAGCGCGTCGCTGGCCGACGAGGTGGGGCCCGCGACGCCGATCGAGCCGACGCTCTGCAGCGACTCGAGGATCGGCACGTCGCTGATCATCCGGTAGCGGTCTTCGAGCCGGTCGACGCGCTCGACGTACTCGACCAGCGCCTCGGGCACCTCGGCGCGCTTGACCTTGGTGCGCGATTCGTCTTCGCAGGTGCCGAGGCGAACGGCGAGGAAGTTCCAGTGCTCGGGGCGCCGGGTCCACAGCATGGGACCCAGGCGCATCGACTCGTCGAAGACGATCGCCACGGCCGGCACCTCCGCCTGGCGCACCTCGCGCTCGCGCGGCTGGGCGTGGTAGAGCTTCTCCTCGAGGCGTTCGAACTGCTCCTCGAACGATTCCACCTCTTTGCGCAGTCGCTGACCGATGTGGGTCTTCTGCGAGATGTAGTTGCCGAACATCATCATCGGCGACATGACCATGATCAGCAGCGAACGCGGGTTGTCGAAGATGAAGAACATCGCCGCGCCGAGCAGGATCGGGGCGATCAGCATCGGCCACGGGAACAGCCGCTGCACCTGGTCCTTCGGGTACCGCGGCTCGTCGAGGTCGGCCCCGGTGTAGCGCTCCTCGACGCGCGGGCTGCGGTTGAACAGCAGTGCTCCGCCGCGTTCGAGCACGGGGTCGGCGGCGGCCGAGCCGTCGTAGTCGCTGACCAGGTGCACGACCAGCTCGCAGTCGCCGAGCGTGAACTTCTGGCCTGGGATGACTCTCAGCCGCTGCACGAGCCCGCCGTCGACGAGGATGCCGTTCGCGGAGTTCAGGTCGACGATCTCGACGAAGGTCGATGCCACCTCGATGCGCGCGTGTCGCTTCGAGACGAGCGGGTCGGTGAGCACCACGTCGTTGGAGGGGTCGCGGCCGATGAAGAAGTGTCCCACCGGCAGCGGGAACTCCTGCCCGGCGGCCGGCCCCGAGACGACCGTCAGCAGTGCCGCCGCGCGGCTGGACAGCATCGCCGTGGCGGCGCGGTTGGGGCCGAGGTTGACGACCTCGGCGAGGAATCCCGAGCCGACCGGCGCGTCGCCGATCAGCAGGTCGGGGTTGAGGGTGATGAGCTCGTCGCTGGTGGGTGGGGCGACCGAGAGGCTGAGCACGTCGCCGCTGGATGCCACGACCGAGCGCTGCGGGTCGGTGCCGGCGATCTGCCCGGCGACGTCGGCGACCGTGGCCGTCGAGTCCGCCATGACGACGATGTCGGTCAGGGGGACACCCGGGCGCCGCAGCGTCAGCTTGATTCTCATCGGTTCTCCTGGTTGTCGACTGTCATGCCCGCTCGACGGTCAGCGTGCGGTCGCCGAAGCGGACCACGTCGCCGGCCTGCACGGGCACCGGATCGCCGGGGGTCAGGGGCAGGTCGGAGCCGTCGCGGACGACGGCGCTGCCGTTCGTGGATCCTCGGTCGACGACGAGGACTCCTCGTCGAGACGGGAGGATCGCGAGATGGGTCTTCGACACGGATCGGGTGTCGTCCGCCACGGCGACGAGCTGCACAGCGCCCTCCCCCGCGACCGGAGCCGGGGCGCGGCCGAGCAGCGTGGCACCGCGCACCTCGACGCGGCTTCCGTCGTCGAGACGCAGCACCGCGCGCACCGAGGGAACCCCGCCGGCTGCGGATGCCGTGGGCGCAGCCGCCGCGGGACTCGGCGCCGGCTCATCGGAGCCGGCTGCGCTCGGCGGTGTCGGCGCCGCAGGACTCGGGGCGAAGGAGTCGAGCAGCTGGCCGGCCACGAGGGGCGGCGGCACGGCATCCACCATTCCGGTCGGCGCGACGGCGGGCGCGAACGGCGTCGCGGCTGCCGGCGCGGCGGGCGTGGCTGCCGACGAGGACGGCACGCCGGGCGTGACGGGCGCGCCGGGCTGAGGCGGCGACATCCTGCGGTGGGCGCCGATCACGCCGCCCGACAGCCGTCCCGACGGGGTGTACTGGGCTGGAGCGTCTCGCTCGACCGGGGTGGCCAGGGAGGGAAGCGCGGGTCCGCTCGCGTGCTCGGTGATCCGCACCGACTTGCGGGCGATGCGCATGCGCTTCACGTCGTACGGGTTGAGCCCGCGGCGCACGTCGACCATCCACGTCGCACCCGCCTGGTCGAGCCAGCTGCGGCCGCGGCGTTCGGAGTCGAAGAAGGGCGACAGCGCCACCACGAGCAGCGGCCCGAGCAGCGGAAGCAGGAACGACAGCGACAGCACCAGGTAGCGCACGACCGCGCCGCGCCAGAAGCCGGGGCGTTCCAGGGTGCGGACGTTGACCGTACGCAGGCCGAAGACGGCCTTGCCCGCCGTCACTCCCTTCCGCCCGAGCAGCACGAGCTGCACCACGATGAACACGGTGGCGAGCACGTTGCCGACGGCGAGGGTGACGATCGGCCACACCAGTGCCCCGTCGGCCAGCATCGCGCCCGCATCACCGGCCCCGCTGAGGATCTCGGCGAGCGCCGGCGTCGCCACCAGCAGCGCCGGCAGGGCGAACAGCGCGAGCACGAGCAGCTCCGCCAGGGTCGCCATCGTCCGACGCCCGAAAGGCGCGGGCAGCAGGCCGAGGGATGCAGCGTATCCGGGGTCGGGGTGCCCGGTGGCATCGAGGCCCTCGATCTGCTTCTCGCCGTCGTCGATCTCCCAGATCAATCCAGCTCTCCTTCGGGTTCGCTCTGGGGCGCGTCCAGCATGGCGAGGTCCTCTCGCGTCACCAGTCGCGAGGCGATCGCGTGCTCCACGAGCCGCGCGCGCCGGTTCGTGGCGAAGCTGCGCTGACCGCCGCGCATGCCGGGCACACCGATCCGGTCGAGCTTGTCGCACACGTTGTCGAGCTTGCGATTGAAGCGCGTGACCGTCCAGCCCAGGCGCTGCGCCGCCTTGGCCGAGCTGGGGATCTCGCTCATCCCCGTTCCGTCGCGGCGCAGCTGCGGCTCGGCGAGGGCGAGGATGAGCAGCTTCTGACTCTCGGTCAGCGGCACCGCGCCGATCGTCGAGACGCCGTCGCCTTCGGCCTCGCGGCGCACCGCGCGGAACGGCGGCTCGGCGGAGTGCACGGTCATCTCGTAGGTGGTCGGTCCGGCGGTGAAGACGATCGTGGTCCGCTCGAACACCAGCGGCAGACGGGCGCCGGGTGCCAGCCAGGCCTGCACGCCGCCGGCCGAGTCCGTCACGGTCGCCGAGAGGCGGCTGCCGATGTTCGTGAGCCACCACAGACCGTCGTCGTGCGCGATCTCGAGGAAGTGACGGTGCAGGAAGAGGTTGTCGTCGAGTTCGAGATCGCCCTCCCTGCCCACGGTGAACGACGTCGAGGTGTCGACGGGGAAGTACTCTCCTGCGAACTCCACGGTCACAGCGGTCATCCGACGCACCCTCTCACTTCCTGCGCGGACCGACCATCAGCACGGACCAGGCTGACGTCGATGCACGTGCGGCCGGGGTGCGGCCCGTCGAGGGTCACGGTCGTCTTCTCCGTGGTCTGCGCCTGGAGGGTGCCGTCGAGCGTCACCTCGGCCCAGATGTACGAGTCGCCCTCTTCCGGGCTGGGGTTGCTCCACGTGAAGGTCACCGTGTCGCCGCTGCGGGTGCCGGTGACATCGTCGACCGGGGGGACGATGCCCGAGATGACGTCCTGCGGGGCGGGTTCCTCGCCATCGACCGGCGCAGCCGTGGACCGCGCCGCCGTGCTGAGGCTGCCGCCCAGCCAGATGCCGCCGCCGATCACGACGACGAGGGCCACCGCCGCGGCCCACAGCCACGGTGCCACGCGACGCCGGCCCGTGGGGAGCTTCTCTGCGGCGGACGCCGCCGCTGCCGTGTCCGCGGGCGCCAGAGGGGGGATGCTCGCGGCACTCGGCGTGCCGGGCGCACTCGGCGAGAGGACGGTCGGCGGCCGCAGCAGGGTGCGCTCGTCATCGTCCATGGGCGGTGCGGGTGCCGCAGGTGCCGATGCCCTCCGCACGGTGTGCTCTGCGGACTCCTGCGGCGCGGGGGTGTCGAATCGGGGCACCCCGATCATGCCTCCGCCGGCGAGCCGCGGCTCGGTCGCCGCCGACGGGCGGGTCGCCGCGGGGCTGTCCGGGCTGATCGACTGCACCTCCCGCACGCGGGTGAGGCCGTCGTCGTCGTCGCGCATCTCGTCGGCGGAGGGATGCTCGTCGACGATGTCGATGGGGGTGACGGAGTGCGCGAGTTCGATCTGCACCTTCTGCAGCGCCCGTGCGAAGGCCACCGCGCTCGGATAGCGATCGTCGGGGTTCTTCGCCATCGAGCGCGCGAGGGTCGCCTGCAGGCTGCCCGGCGAATCGGCGCGCGCGAGCACGGGAAGAGCCATCCGCTCGATGCGCTCGATGAGGTCGGCACTCGTGTTGCGCTCCCCCGGACGCTCGAACGGCGAGCGGCCGGCGAGCAGCGTGTACACCGTGGCGCCGAGCGCGTACACGTCGGTGCGCGGTCCGCTGCGCGGCGGCTCGGCGAACGACTCCGGCGGCGACCACGGGATCGACATGCCCGCAGCCTCGGTGACGGCGCCGGCGGTCGACGCGATCCCGAAGTCGGTGAGCGCGGGCCGGTTGTACTCGGTGACGAGGATGTTCGCCGGCTTGATGTCTCGATGCAGCACTCCGGCCCGGTGCGCGGTCTCGACGGCTCCGGCGACCTGGATGCCGACGCGCAGCGCTTCGGCGACCGAGAACGGCTCGCGACGCGCACGCGCCTGCAGGTTCGGTCGCGGGCAGTACTCCATCACGAGGTACGGCCGGCCGTCACCGGCGACCCCCGCCTGGTAGATCGTGACGATCGCCGGGTGGGTCGACAGCATGGCCATGACGTTCGCCTCGTCGGTGAACTCCTGGGCCGCCCCCGTGGTGATGCGGTCGGCGAGCAGCACCTTGACCGCCACCTTGCGGCGCGGCATCTCCTGCTCGTACAGGAAGACGTCGGCGAACCCGCCCGCTCCCAGCGGCTGCAGGTACGTGAAGCCGGGCAGCTGCGGCGGAGGCGACGGCGTGCGATTCATGTGAGTCCCTCGAAGGTGACGGTGACCCCGTCGCCGAGGTCGACGACGTCTCCGCTGAGCACGAGCGTGTGCTCGCCGGGGTGCAGGCGCACGGGGTCGGCGCCGGGGCGCAGCAGCGTCGAGCCGTTCGTGGTGTGCAGATCGATGACCACGACGGAATCGCCCTCGGGGCGGATCTCGAGGTGGCTGCGCGAGATGTCCTGCTGGGGGCTGTCGACAGCCACGAGATGCGGCAGGCTGTCGCCGCTCGCGCGTGTGGCGCGAGGGCGCCGTCCGATGATCACGACGCGATCGAGCGCGACCACCTGACCGGTCGACAGGCGGGCGGCCCCGTGGGCGACGGCCGAGTTCTCCACGGCCGGCAGCACCTCGGTCGGCGTGTCGGGCCCGGCGGTTCGTGCGGCCTGCCCTGGCGCCTCGCCGGCCTCGCGCATGCGCCGCAGTTCGGCGAGAGAGATGGTCGAACCGTCGTGGTCGCCCGCGGGCGCATCGGGGGCGGCGGCGGGGCCCCGCGGCACGGAATGCACGGTGGCGTCGAGGACGTCGTCGTCTGGAGAAGACGGCGGCGCGGGCGCGAAGGTGTACTCGGTGGGGACGAGGGTCGGGAATCCTGCGTCGACGGCGGGAGCATCCGGTGCGGCAGTCACGGGCATCGCCTCGGTCTGCACTGGATCGGCGTGCTCCGGGTCTCGGACGTCCGCCTCCCCTGCCGTCGCGTCGGCCTCGGCCGCCGGCGCGAGTCCAGCCGGTGCGAGATCAGGCTGCGCATCCGGTGCTTCTGCGGGGTCAGCCGCCGCGTCAGCCGGCGGCGTCACGCTGTCGGCCGGCGTCGCCTCGACGGGTTCCGCATCCGCCGGCGGCGTGACGACCGGAGCACTCACCTCGGCCGGCGCTGCCGCTGCCGTCTGCACGCCGGCACGCCCCTCCGCTGCGGGCAGGTCGTCGCCGGGGAACGCGACCGACGCCGCCAGCACCGTGCCGGAGCGCACGACGAGCGAGGTGGTCGACTGGCCGTCCTCGAGCGACACGAGGAAAGAACGCGGGTCGGTGATGTACCGCTCGGTCCAGGTGCTGATCTCAGCCCCGGAGACGACCTCGTCGCCCTCCGTGCCGGCCACGGTCACCGTGACGTCGCCGCGCACGGCGAGACGCGCGAAGCCGTCCCCGAGCAGGGCGACGACGAACGAGCCGAGCGACGCGATCCTGCCACCCGTGAGGACGTCGATGACCTCGGTCAGCTGGGGTGCGCCGTCGTGCATGAGCCCGGACAGGGCGGCGACCCTCTCGACCGGAGTGTCGCCCGGAACCGCGATCATGCCGTGCTGCTCCGCGATCACCTGCCAGCTGCCGGGTCGGTACGCGAACTGGTTCATCGAACCCCTCCATTCAACGATTCCCGCGGTCTGGTGTCGTCGTCGACGTCCGAGAGCACGATGGTTCCCGGCCGTGAGGCGACCGAGACGGCATCCACGACCACGACGGTGACGTTGTCGCGGCCGCCCGCCTGCACCGCGTCGGCGGTGAGCTGCGCGGCCGCACGCTGCGGATCGGGTTCGCTCTGCAGCACCTCACGGATGCGCGCTTCGCCGATCTCGGATGTCAGGCCGTCGGTGCAGATGAGCATCCGGTCGCCCCGCTCGGCGGGGAACAGCCAGAAGTCGGCGTCGCCCGTGCTGCCGGCGCCGATCGCACGCGTGATGATGTTGCGCCGGGAGTCGTGCGGTGCGTCTTCGGGACTCAGCTCACCCGAGTCCAGGAGCTCCTGGATCACCGAGTGGTCGACCGTGATGCGCTCCATCTCGCCGTCGGCGAGCCGGTACGTGCGCGAGTCGCCGATGTTGACCGCGAGCCAGTAGCCCAGCCCGTCTACCGACGAGATGACGACGCCGCTGAGGGTGGTGCCCGCACGCGACTCGCCGGACGTCGCGAGGTGCTCGACGACCTCGCGTGCCCTGGCCAGCGTCTGGCGGACGTCGTCGAGGCTGAGCGCCTCACGGCCCACGAGGGTCGCGAACTCGTCGACGACCGCGGCGCTCGCGCGCTCTCCCGCCTCGTGACCACCCATCCCGTCGGCGACGATGAAGACCGGTGCGGATGCCAGCTGCGCGTCCTCGTTGAGCACGCGGCGCCGCCCGGTGTGGGTCGCCGCGCCGGAGTTGACGAGCACGGGCGCGGTCATGCGAAGCCGCCGATCGTGAGGATGCGGTCGCCGATCTCGACGGCGTCGCCCAGGCGCAGCGGCACACGCTGTCCTGGCGGGCATGCGATGCGCACGCCTTCGCGCACGACCACGGTGCCGTTGGTCGACTGCCGATCCATGATCCAGCCGCCGGACGGCGCGGAGGCCGCCTCGAAGTGCGTCTTCGACAGCGACAGGGTCTCGTCGCGCACGGAGATGACCACCGCGCCCGGCTCCTGCTCGGGGTTGCGCCCGAACACGGTGCGCCCGGCCACCGTCACGCGCTGCCCGTCGTCCCAGGTGAACACGAGGCGGTGACCCGGGATGCTGATCCGCGTCGACTCGACGTCGTCGTCGGCGGTGGCCGGCGTGGCCGGCGCGGCTGGGGCAGGCGGTGCGGCCGGGGCAGGGGGTGCGGCCGGGGCGGGACCGGTGGGAGCCGGGGTGGAGATCGTCGGAGCCTGGGGCGGAACCGCCGGGGCTGCAGACGTCGCGGACCCGCCGGGCTGCGTCACCCCGGGGACGAACGAGATCAGCGGGTCGCCCGGCACATCGGCGCCGGGACGCGGAGCCGCGACCGTCTGGTCGGGTGCCTCGTCGGCCGCAGCCGTCGCAGCCGCCGGGGAGGGCCTGGGCGGCACGACCGTCTCGTCGACGGCATCCGGACGCAGCGCAGCGCTCGGCGCCGCGGACGCGGGGGGTGTCGCGACACCGGCGCGTGCGTCGGGCGCCGGTGGCCTCGGCGGCGAGGGGAGCGCGGTGGCCGTCGACGCGTCGGCCGCGGCGTCGCGTGCGGGCACGGCCGCGGCATCCAGCATCACGGCCCCGCCGACCTTGTCATGCCAGCCCTGATAGCGGCCGGATCCGTCGAAGAGCGGCGAGAACATCCCGACCACGAACGCACCCGTCACGGCGAAGACGACGTTGCGCAGGAGCGCACGCCAGAAGGTCACGGGCGCGAGGTCGGCCGCGCGGACGAGCCGGATGCGCTGCGCGCGCATGCCGATCGACCCGCGTCCGGTCTGCATGAGTGTGTAGATCACGAACCAGGCGAGGATCAGCAGGCCGAACACGCCCGACACCACCGCCACGGAGACCATCGCGCCGGCGGCCGACTCGGGGTCTCGCAGCGCGCCGACCGTCATGGTCACCGTGATGACCAGGGCGAGCATCGGCAGCACGGCGGCGATCAGCGCATCGATGATGTAGGCGATGACCCGTCGCGAGGTCGGCGCGACGTCGCCGGGGGGAATCGTCGTCATGGGGTCTCGCTCTCGGCCGTCGGGCTGTTCTTGTCGATGTTGCCAGGTTCACGGCGCACGCGGGCGGCCGCGGCGTCCCTGAGCTCTTGGACGCGTTCGCTCACCCTGCCGTTCCCGGTCAGCGAGCGCACGCTGAGCCGCGCCTTCATCCGCCCCCAGAAGGTGGTCGCGCTGCGCATGCCGTTCACCGCCTCGTCGACCTCGCGCCAGAACGCCTCGACCTCCTCGGCGGTCGGCTCGCCCGGCCCGAAGACCTGGCCGTCCGCGCGCTCGGCCAGCGTCGTGGCCGCGGGCAGAGGGAGGACGGATGCCACCACACCGGCCTCTTCGACACGGGTGCCGCCCGGGGGGATGCGCGCACCGTGATCGATCGCGCGATCGGTCAGCTCGTCCCAGCCGCCGCTGATCCGGTCGGAATGGCGCTGCGCGTTGCGGCGGGCGCGGCGTCTCGCCGCCTTCCACGCACCGATCACGATGAACGGCGATGCGAGCAGCAGCAGCACGCCGAGCGAGATCCCCGCGATCGCGAGGATCAGGCCGATGATGCCGAGCACGTTCAGGCTCTCGTCCTCCGCCTTGCGGTCGTCGGGCACCGTCGGCGGCAGATCCACCGGCTCCTGCGGCGGGGGTGGCGGCTGCAGCACCTGCGGCTTGGGATCGACGCGCGGCTTCGTGTTCTGGTCCTGTGGGACCTTGTCCTCGGGAGGCGTGGGGTCGAACGGGATCCATCCGAAGCCCTCGAACGCGATCTCGACCCAGGCGTGCACGTCGTCACCGGTCGCGGCGAAGACCGGCTCGTTCCTGCGACCGGCATCCGGGTAGTAGCCCATCACGACGCGCACCGGCATCCCGACCTCCTGCGCGGCCAGCGCCATGGCGACGGCGTACTGCTCGTCGTCGCCGATCATCTGATCTCCCCCGAGCAGAGTGCTGATCCGCTCGGCGGTGTGTCCTGCGCGCGAGAGCACCTCGCCCTCGAGACCGTGACTGAAGAACCCGCCCTCGGCGAAATACGTCTCGAGGGCCCTGGCCTGCTCGATGGGCGTCTCGGCGTCGGTCACGATGTCGGCCGCCGTCGCCGAGAGATCCTCGGGCGAGTACGACGAGACCTTCTGCTTGATGTTCGCGAACGGCGCGTCTTTGAGCTGCTCGTCGCCGACCTTCGGCGCGATGATCGCGTCGACGGTGTACGCGTCGCCCTTCTTCAGGCCTGCGGTGACGACCGTCGTGTCGGTCGCGGTGTTGCTGTACGCACTGCGGCGCAGCTCATCCGCACGCGGGCCGTCGAACGTGACGTCGTCGACGACCGTGGTGCCCGGCAGCCACACCCCGGAGTAGTCGGCGATCTCGAAACGCAGCCGCGCGGGCACGCCCTCGACACCGGTCGCCATGTCGCTGCGCAGGGGAAGGAAGGCGCTGGATGATCCGGGGCCGCCGTCGGTCACGTTGTAGACCACGCCGTCCCAGCCGTCCATCGCCGCCAGACGCACGCGTGCGTCCTCCGGCAGCCCGGTCACCGTGAACAGCGTCTTGGTCTTCTGGTCTCGGACCGTCTTGCGGAAGCCCTGCATCGGGCTCGCGTAGTCGCGGATGTTGAACGGGGGGATGATCGCGTCGCGGAACACGTGCCGCGGTGCGGAATCCGCGGCGATCGCATTCACTCCGGCACCGGCGCCGGCTGCGACCGCGACGACCGCAAGACCGCCGACGAGCCTGCGGGTGCGCATGTGCCTCGCGCGAGCCGGGTCCGCCTCGCTGACGTTGACCGCCGACGACTGCGGCGCCCACCAGGAGCGCAGCGACAGCCAGCCGGCGGCGACCGCCGCGATCGCGATCCCCTGCACGAGCGGGAAGGCCGCTGTCGGCACGCCCAGCGCGATCACCAGGAACAGCGCGGCGACGATCGGCAGCAGCGACCAGGCGAGATGACGCAGCCGCAGCGCGAGCGACGCCGCGACCACGCTCGCCACGAGGCCGATCAGGAAGGGCACGAGCAGGTGGCCGTCTGCGGCCGAGACCGGCGCCACGGTGGTCAGCAGCTGCTTCCACGACGTGATCACTCCCGTCGCCAGCCCGACCAGGGTGTCGATCGCGGGGATCACGCCGAGCAGCGCCGTGTGCGGCAGCGCGAGCGCACCGCCGAAGACGAAGTAGACCGCGACGGTCGCGCCGGTGATGATCAGGATTCCCCACCCGCGCCATGCGCACACGGCGGCGACGGCGAGCCCGAGGACGACCCCTCCGACGGCGGCGAGCAGGAAGCTCGGCCCGGCGAACGTGGTCCAGAAGCCGATGAGCGCGGCGATCAGCAGCATCCCGACGGCGACGAGGTCGAGAATCCAGCCGCGGCGCAGGCGGGACGAGGTGGTCATCGGAGCGGTCATGCGAGAACCCTCTGCAGTGCGGCGGGGAGCTGGTCGAGGGCGCCGACGGTCACGACATCCGCTTCGCCGATGCGGCGCAGCTCGGGTCGGTCGAGCCCCGAGCGGGCGACGACGGCGAGCGCACGCGCACCGAACGGCAGCCGAGCGCAGGCTCGGCGCAGATCCTCGACGTCGACGGCATCCCCGCACACGAGCACGACGACGCTGGCCAGCGGCATCGTGGCCGAGACCACGCCGGCCAGCTCGGCGATACCCCCCTCACGTGCCTTGGACTGCTCGACGGCCGAGAGCGAGTCGAGCAGCTGCTTGCCGGTGCCGGATGCCAGTTCGCGGCCCTGCACGCGCACGTCGACGCGCTGCGAGTCCTGCAGCGCGCGCAGCCCGATGGAGCCGGCGATCGAGATGCCGAGCTCGAACTCGTCGTCGTCGCGGTAGTCGCCGCGCGAGCGGGACAGACCGATCACGAAGTGCGACCGACGCGTCTCCTCGAACTGACGCACCATCATGGTGCCGGTGCGCGCCGTCGAGCGCCAGTGCACGTGGCGCAGGTCGTCGCCCGGCTGGTACTCGAGCAGCGCGTGGAACGACACGTCATCTCGCGAGAGATCCGTGGCGGGGAGGCCCTCGAGATCACGCAGGAAGCCGAGCGACTGGCCGCCGAACCGCACGGTGCGGGGATGCACGAACAGATCGACGGGGTCGTCGCGTCGGTGGGCGCGTTCGAACACCCCCAGGGGGTCGCCGCGCACGACGCTCACCGGCCCGACTTCGACCACACCACGGCGCTGCGTGGGGATGGCGAACAGCTCCTCGGCGCTCTGACCGGCGGCGAGGCGCTGGATCGAGAACTCCCCCCGGCCGGCGCCGACCGGCAGCACCACACGCGACGGGAGGATCGCTCGCGTGCCGCGGTTCTCGAGCTTCAACGCGCCGATCGCGCGCTCCCCCACCACGACCCGGGTGCGAGCCAGGTCGAGCGACACGTCGTACTGCGTGCGGCCGATGAGGAAGAGCGCGCAGATCACGAGCAGGAACGCCATCACCCAGGCGGCGACGACGAGCTCGCGCCAGCCCTGCACGGCACCGACGATCCAGAACAGCACGGTGAGTGCCATCAGCATCCATCCGAGCGGACGCACGACGCGTGCGGCCGTCTCAAGGTGCTGCAGGGCACGTCCGCCGAGCACGGCGGCGACATCGCGCCAGCCCGCCTGCTGCTCTGCGGAGGCCTTCCCCTCCGCCACCGTCGCCTGCGACATCAGACCGCGGCGCGGGCCTGCGGCGCTGCGACGTTCTCGAGCACCCGGCCGATCACGCTCTCGGCGGTCGTGCCCGCGAACTCGGCCTCGGCGTCGAGCAGCAGACGGTGCTGCCAGACGGGACGGGCGAGCGCCTTGATGTCGTCGGGCAGGACGTAGTGCCGGCCGTGCGCCGCGGCCCACACCTTCGCGATGCGGATCATCGCGATCGCACCGCGCACCGACACACCCAGACGGATGGCGGAATCGGCGCGGGTCGCCTCGGCGAGCTCGGCCGTGTAGCGCAGCACCGCAGGCTCGACGTGCACGCTCGCGCCCAGGTCGGCCATGTCGGCCACCGCACTCGTGGTGATCACCGCGGCCAGCCCGGCCGACGGGTTTCGCTGCGAGGCGCCGGCGAGGATCCGCTCGGCGACCTCCAGGTCGGGGTATCCGATCGACGTCTTGATCAGGAAGCGGTCGAGCTGAGCCTCGGGCAGCTTGTACGTTCCGGCCTGCTCGATCGGGTTCTGGGTGGCGATGACGAGGAACGGTCGCCCGGCCTCGTGGGTCACGCCGTCGACGGTGACCCGGGACTCCTCCATCACCTCGAGCAGCGCCGACTGGGTCTTGGGCGAGGCGCGGTTGATCTCGTCGGCCAGCACGATGGATGCGAAGATCGGGCCCCTGTGGAACTCGAAGCGGTGCTCACGCTGGTCGTAGATCGTCACGCCGGTGACATCGGACGGCAGCAGGTCGGGCGTGAACTGGATGCGCGAGCTGGTGCCCTGCACCGTGGCCGCCAGGGCCTTCGCGAGGCTGGTCTTGCCGGTGCCGGGCGCGTCCTCGAGCAGCACGTGCCCTTCGGCGAGCATCGCGGCGATGACGAGACCGACGACCTCGCTCTTGCCCTGCAGTGCCTTGTCGACGTTCTCGACGAGGCGGTGGAAGGTGCCCTGGAACCAGGCAGCCTGTTCGGGGGTCATGCTCATGCGTCGGTGTCCTTCTGTTCGTGCGTCGTGTCGAGGTCTGGGCGGGCGAGGTTCTCGTCCGTCAGTAGAACGTGCCGTAGGCGTTGCCCGGGTTGCCGCCCTTGATGACGAGCTGCTTGTCGTTGGAGTATCCCGAGTAGCACTGCAGCTGCTTGCTGCCACCGGAGGGGATGTCGACGGGGAAGCCGGCGTTGTTGCCGAGGAGCCTGCCGCTGACACGGCACTCGATGTTGTAGCTGCCGCCCTTGAAGTACTGGTTGGTCGACACCTTGAAGTAGTGACATGCCCCGCCGCCGACCGCGGTGCATCCGGGCACCACGGAGCCCGCAGAAAGCCATGCCTTCGGCGTGGTGTCCGGCTTCGGACCGGAGGTCGCGCTGTAGGTGGGCGATTCCGCGGAGCCGCCCTCGGACGCGGTCGCTCGCACCCTGATGGTGTGCTGCGTGCTGTACGTGTCGCCGACGATCCTGCTGCCGCTCGTGGCGACCTGCTGCCAGCCGCCGCCGTCCACGCTGATGTACGTGGTGATGGGTCGGCCGTTGTCCGATCCCCCGGCGTTCCAGGTGACCTCGACCGACCGGTCACCCGATGCTCTCGCGGATCCGGTCGGCGCGAACGGCGCCCCGAACGGGGTCACGGAGTTCGACGCGGTGGACGGCCCGGTGTTGGACTGCTGCCCGCCGACCACCGAGTAGGCACGCACCCGCACCGTGTAGGGGGTGCCGTTGTTCGCGGGGATGTTCGAGCGCCCGTCCCAGGCCTGCCACGCCTGCGAGTTGAGCTGGTACTGGTAGCGCATCTCCCCCTCGGAGGCGCCGTTGCGGGCGGCCTCCGTCATGGTGAAGGTGACCGCGATCGCCCGGTCCTTCGGCGTCGCGCTGACGCTCGACGGTGCACCCGGCTGGCCGAACGCGCGCTGTGGAGCCGACTGCGGCCCCAGCTGGCCCCACTGCGGTGCCTTGTTCTTCGCTCGCACGGCGTACGTGTAATCGGCCGTGCTCGTGGGCACCCGCACGGTCTGCGACGTTGCCGTGCCCGTCGTCGTCCGCGACACCTCGGCACCACCGCGGTAGGTCACGAGCTCGTACTGCTCGATCGGGGCGCCGTTCGTGTCGGGCTGGGCCCAGCTGACGGTCATCTGCGCCTCGGAGCCGACCGACGGAGCGCTGCTCACGCTGGGCGCCGCGACGGCCGCCGGCGGGCCGGCGGGGATCTCGGCCGCCGAGTAGATGCTCCAGCCGGAGGGGTCGGGCGCCCGGTTGTGCGCCTGGATGCGCACGCTGTAGCTCGTGCCGTTCTCGAGCCCCTCCCAGCGCAGGGAGGTGCCGGTGACGCCGGTCTTCTGTCCCATCCCCGAAGGCGGGGTGGGCGAGATCTCGAGGGTGTACGACTCCACCGGCGACCCGCTCGACGTCGGCGTCGTCCACGTCACGTCGAGCGCGCGGTCGCCGAACTTCAGCTTCGGCGGCAGGGGCGTGTCGGGGCGGGTGTCAGGACGGGCGATGTCGGATGCCGGTGACGCCGGGCCCTCGCCGACGCGGTTCGTCGCGGTCACCGCGAAGGTGTACTCGACGTTGTTGGTGAGCCCGTCGAGCGTGCACGTCGTCGATGCGCACGCCTTCGTGTACGGGTTGCCCGAGACCGACTTCACGGTGTACCCGGTGATCTCGGCGCCGTTGTTCGAGGGCGCCGACCAGTTGAGCACGACGGTGCGGTCCTCGACCGTCGTCACCGTCGGCCGTCCGGGTGCGTCGGGGATGCCCTGCACGGTCACCGTGATGCGGCCGTCGACCTCGCGGTCGGGGTCCTTGGTGGCGTCTTGAACGCGGTATCGCACCACCATCACGCCGACGAACGACTTGCTCGACGTGATCTCGACGCCCTCGCCGGCGACCTTCGCTCGCCCCTCACCGCTCTCGACGGTCGCCGAGAGGATCTTGAGCGCCTTGCCCTCGGCCTGGAACGGGTTGATGTCGTTGGCCAGCGCGGGCACGGTGATCGTCTCGCCCTGGTCGGCTTCGTCGACCGAGTCGGGGCTCGCCACGGCGAGCGAGCGGGTCGACGCCGTCACCGCCACCTGCACCGTGCCCTGCACGGGCTCGGTGGTGCCGTCGGTCACGCTGATGCCGACCGTGGCCGTCGTGCCCTTGGGCGTGTCGGACCCCGTCTCGGCGTACAGCGTGGTGCCGTCGATGCGCGCATCGATGCCCTTGCCCGGCTTCGACGTCACCGAGAAGCGCAGCTTGCCCGCATCCTTCGGATCGGGATCCGTCGCAAGGCCCGACAGGTCGAGCGCGGTCGCCTTCTCGCCGGGTGCGATCTGCATCTCGGCGCTGCCCAGCGTCGGCGGCTGGTTGTCGGGCGGCAGCACGGTGATGGGGATCGTCAGCGTGGACTTGCGCCCGTTCGGGTCGTCCGGCCCTTCTCCGTCGGTCACCTCGAACGTCAGCGCGTCCTCGCCGAAGAAGCGGTCCTTCGAGGTGTACACCAGGGTGGTGGTGTCCTTGATCAGCGAGTCGCCGTTCGTGAACGAGGCGCTCACCTTGGAGGCCTCGGTCAGACGCACCGTGCCGCCGCCCGCGACGACGACGTACTTGTCGAGCGGGATCTCCTTGGTCTCGCCGCTCTTCACCTCGAGCGGCTTGGTCGACTTCAGCCGCGGACGCAGCTCACTCAGCGCGGGTACGAAGATGAACGCCGACGAGCTGAGCTCGTCCTGGTCGGTGATCACGTAGCGGATCAGCTGGCGCTGCTCGCCCACGGTCACGCGGACCTTGCCGTCGTCGAGCATCCGCGCGCCGTCCTCCAGCGTCACGTCGACGCCTTCGATGGTGCCGTCGGGATCCTCGTCGTTGCGGAGGATGTCGAGATCGACGGTCAGATCCTCCTCGACGTCCTCGACCTGCACGCGGTCGTCGCGCGCGATCGGGTTCATCAGCGGGACGTCCTCATCGACCTTCACGAAGATCGCGGCGGTCGTGCGCGCGCCCTTCGCATCACTGATCGTGTACTGCAGCGAGGTCTCCAGCGCCCTGTCCGGCACGACGATGACGACCCGGTCACCGGAGATCTTCGCCGACATGCCCTCCACGTCGGGGGGCAGCGTCAAGCCCGACTTGACGATACCGATCTGATCGCCCTCGGGGTCGGAGTCGTTCGCGAGGACGGGTACGGCGACGGAGCGGCCGGGACGCACCACGACCGAGTCGTTCACCGCGTACGGCGCCTGGTTGGTCGCCTCCGGAGGAGCGATGCCCACGCGGATGGTCGCCCGACCCTCCGCGCCGAGGCGATCGCGGACACGGTAGCTCAGGGTGTCGACGCCCTTCGCGTCGTCGTACGCCTCGTAGGTCAGATAGTTCGCGCCCTGCTCGACGATGCGGCCCTTGAGCGGTGCGCTGTCCACGCCGATCAGCTCGACCGAGTCGCCGTCGGCATCGAGCCCGTCGAGCGGCACCGGGATGTTGATCTTCGACCCCGCCAGGGTGCGGGCCGTCAGGTCGCGTGGGCGCGGTGCCGCGTTGGTGCCGTCCTCATCGACCGGCAGCACCTGCACGGCGATGTACGCCCCGGCCTTCTGGCCTCGGGAGTCCACGGCTTCGTAGGTGATGTAGACCGTGCCCGGATTCTCACTCGCCCGGAAGCGCACGGTGTCCTGGGAGACGAACGCCTCGCCGTCTTCCGGTTCGACCAGCGGCTCGACCAGGTCGGGAGCGACGTGCAGCTTGTCACCGCTGGGGTGGACGTCGTTGTCGAGCACCGGGATCGTCACGACGTCACCGGCGCGCACGACGGCCTCGTCGTCCTTGGCGACCGGGGCGAGCAGCTTGGTCGGTGCGGGAATCGGGATGACGACCACGTCGGCCTCCGCCGAACCGCTGCCGTTCGAGATCCGGTAGGTGACGCGCACCGGCTCCTCGAGACCGCCCTGATCGCTGATCCGCAGCGTCTCGTGATTGAGGACCGAGACGTTCAGTCCGCTGCTGGGCGGAACGGTGACGGACTGCACGACCAGCACGCCGCCGGCTGGATCGCTGTCGTTGCCCAGCACGCCCACGAGCGCCTCGCTGCCGCTGGGGAGCATGGCGACGTCGCGCACCGCCACGGGCGGCAGCTCGCTCTGCTGCTTGTCGAGCACATCGACCCGCACGATGCCCTTCGCCGGCTTGGGGCCCGCCGTCGCCAGATACTGCACGTAGTAGGTGCCGGCCGCCTGCGCCTTGAACGAGAACTTGCGGTTGGCGTAGTCGCGGTCGATCTCGGCGCCCGGGGTGTCTTCGACGCGGGCCAGGCGAAGCTGCTCCCGACCCGAGCTCGTGTCGTTCGCCAGCGGCGACACGGTCACCGACTCCCCCACGCGGGTGACCACGTGGTCGGCATTGGTGACCGGGTTCGTCGACCCCTCCGGTTTGACGTCGAGCAGGATCCTGCCTTCGGTGCCCTTGCCCATGGCATCCGACACCAGAACGGTGATCTCCTTGCGCCCCTGCAGGCTGGCCACGGCGCGGTAGGTGATCTTGCCGTCGGTGGTGAACTCGACCTCGTCGCCGTCGGCCGCCACCACGCCGCTCAGATACAGATCATCGCCGTCGGGGTCGCTCCAGTCGGGCAGCACGTTGTACGAGACGGTGCCGCCGACTTCGACGGCGAGCTTGCTGGCTCGCTTCGGCCGCGGTGCGCCGTTGGTCTTCTCGTCGTGCACCGAGAGCGTGACGATCGCGGTGTCCTTGCCGCCACGGCCGTCCTCGATCTCGTACTCGAACGACGCGGTTCCCGTCGCGTCGTCGGGGACGGAGATCTGCAGGGCCGCGCCGTTGAGGATCGGACGCACCTCGCCCACCGACGGCTGCTTGCCCACGAGAGAGGCGACGAGCACATCGCCGTCGGGGTCGTTGTCGTTGTCGAGCACGGGCAGCAGGGTCGTGCCGCCGGGACGCACACCGAGATCGGGGTCGTCCTCCGCGGTGGGAGGGGTGTTCTCCTCCTTGCGGTCGGGGAGCGAGGTCTCGACCGTCTCCTGGGAGGTGTTCTCGTCGTCTTCGCTGTCGCCCTCCGGCGGCACCAGCACGCTCCAGTCGTCGACGCGCTGCAGGCTCTTGTTCGCCAGCCACGCGGCGCCGCCGACGATGTCGTTGAGCACGATGACGTCGCGGTTGACGCGGAACGTCAGCGATCCGGCATCCTCCGCTCCGGGGATCGTCTCCTTCACATCCAGGGAATCGCCGGAGCAGTCCCGGATGAAGGTCGCCGAGATCGCCCACGCACCGTAGGTGCAGCCGCGCAGCTGCACGGGGACGGCCGGGGTGCCGGTGCCGTCGGCCGGGGTCTCGACCGGCTCGCCGCCGTCGAGCGGCACCTGCACGAGCGCGGTGGGCGTGGCGAGGGCGACGGCGTCGGACTGCGCGGATGCCTGCTGCAGCACGGCGTCGGCGGCCTGATCGATCTCGGTGCGGAACCCGCCAGGCGTGGTCAGGATGCCGGCCGCCGCGTCGAGCACGACCGGCGTCGAGCCCACGGCGGTGATGCTCGGCGTCTTGCTGACGTCGATCTCGCCGACCGACTGGGACGTCGGCTCCTGGGGCAGCCCGTCCGGGTCGACCGGGACCTCGACGACCTCGCCGCGCTCACCAGACAGGGCGAAGACGGTGCCGTCACGCCCGACTGTCACATCGGCGCCCTTGCCCAGCTCGGCGGTCGGGTCGGCCGCCTTGATGTCGAAGCCCGACAGCGCCTTCGCCGCGGTCACCCACAGATCGCCGGATTTCTGGTCGAGGATCGCGACGGTCTTGGCGCCGAGCGCGACCTTGGCGCTGCCAGGCACCGACGCGCTGTCGCTCAGCGCCATCCGCGCCGGGTCGACCGCGGTGAGCGTGCCGGCGCCCTCGTCGGCCACCAGCACCGTGCCGCCGTCCTGCAGGATGTCGTAGTCCTCGCTGGCGGCGCGCATTCCGCCGTCGAGCACCGTGGATTCGTGGTTGAAGTGCCCCACGAGGAAACTCGACGACTTGGTGAGCCAGACGCCGGCATCGTTGAGATCGACTTTCGTCGTGGGCAGCCCGTCGTACGCCACAGCCATGGTCGTCAGCGCCACCGCGCCGATCACCACACCGGCCACGGATGCTGCGGCCTTCGGCCGAGACCGCACCCACGACAGTGCCTTCATGCGTTTCCCCCGGATTCACAACTGGTCCGCCCCGCGTCACCGCGTGGCGGGCATACCGGAACATCCTAACCGCGGCGTGATCCGCTCCCCATGGGGAGAGATACCCATCCGGCGGCCTCAGCCGTCAGCTCAGCAGCGCGACGACCAGGCCCACGAGACCGGCCATCGAGACCACGCACGCGACGCCGACCGCGGTCACCGCGATCGCACTCGACCGTCGATCCCGCCGGACGACGGACGCCAGGACGGCATCGGTGTCGCGCGTCGGCGCCGTAGCGCCGACCACCGCCGGCGGCCTGGACGGCGCGACCGGAGCCGGACGCGGCTTGTAGATGGCGGGAGCCGCGTCGCCCGGACGGCGTCGGGGCGGCGCGGCGATCGTGTCGGCCGTCGACGGGTCGTCCTCGGTGGGGGCGGGCCGAGACCGCACGACGATCGTGTCGGCGGCCGCCGGGTCGGGGTCGGATGCCTCGGATCCGGCGCGCAAGGCCTGCGCCCCCAGGCCGGGCCGCCGGTCGACGACCACCGTGCGCTCGTCCGCATCGTCGCGGAGGATCACGACCGTGCGCTCGTCCGCATCGTCGTCCGAGAGCGCAGACGCTCCCGCGTCGGGCGCATCCGGCCGCGCATCGACGTCGTGCCCGCGGCGCGCGCGGCGGGTCAGCTCGCCGGCGGCCGCCGCGTCGGGGTCGTGTGCGCCCATGTCAGCGTCGCCTGCGCACGGGAACGGTGGTGCTCTCGAGCATCGAGTCGGTGCGCGGTCCCGACGACATGCGGCTGTCGGTCGCACCGTCCGATGCTCCCGCCGCACCGCCGGCGACCACATCGATCACGATCACCGAGATGTTGTCCCGACCACCGGCCTCCTTCGCGCGGCGCACCAGCGCCTCGGCGGCCGTCTCCGGCCGCCCGCACATGGTCAGCGTCGCGCGGATGCTCTCGTCGCTGATCTCGCCGCTGAGCCCGTCCGAGCAGATCAGCAGCCGCTCGCCGTCGACCACGGGCACGAGCCAGCTGTCCGCGACGCTGTCGGCGGCGCCGACCGCTCGGGTGATGACGTTGCGCTGGGAGAAGTCGGCCAGGTTCTCGGGCCGCAGCTCGCCGGCATCCACCAGCGCCTGCCCGAGGGAGTGGTCGACGGTCAGCTGGTCGAGGGTCGATCCGCGGTGCCGGTACACGCGGGAGTCGCCGACGTTGAAGACCAGCCAGTGCGGTGCGCCGTCGTGTTCGACCAGCGCCGCAGCCGCGACCGTGCTTCCCGCCCCGCGGGCGTGCTGCGCCGAGATCGCCGATACCGTCTCGTTCGCGCGGGCCAGGGCAGCACCGATCAGCTCGGTCGATACGGGCGATCCGACCAACGGCGCGAACGCCTCGACGATCGCGGCGCTGGCCTTGTCGCCGGCTTCGTGCCCGCCCATCCCGTCGGCCACGAGGAACACCGGCGACTCGGCGAGCACCGCATCCTCGTTGATCGCCCGCTTCAGACCCACGTCGGTGAGGGCGGCGACGTTGAGCACGACACCCGTCGTCACGCGCCGGACTCCACGGCCACGTGCATCCCGACCTCACCGAGGATGAAGCGCCCGGCGCCGATCACGCTCTCCCCGGGATCGAGCAGCGTCTCGGCACCGTCGTCGGCCACGACGACGACGCCGTTCGTGGAGCGCAGGTCGGTGAGGCGCCACTCGTCGCCCTGGACGACGAGGCGTGCGTGCGTCTTCGACAGCGTGCGCGTCCGGTCGGGGATCGGCAGTCGCTGCTCGCCCGGCTGGCCCTCGGGGTTGCGGCCGATCACGATGCTCGTCGCCGACAGCGCGAAGCGTCGACCGTCGTCGAGCACGAGCACGCGTCGCGCCCCGCGTCGACGGGAGACGACGACCGTGGCGTCGAACTCCTCGTCCTCGTCTGCGGTGGGTGCGGGTGCCGGGATGCGAGCCGGCGGGGCGGCCGCGGCCGGCGGCGCCGGGCGTACCTGCGCTGCCAGGTCGGCCCGGGTGACCGGAGGAGAAGCCGCGGCACCCGCCGGCGGCGCGAACGGCGAGTCGGCGTCTCCGGCGCGCCGCGCAGCCGGCGGGGCGTCGACGGTGTCGGCCGTCGCGACGTCGGAGGCTGCCGTGGAATCCTCACCTGGCGCGGCCGGAGCAGCGGGTGCCGGGTGCACGAGAGGCGCAGACTCGGCATCCGGAAGGGCGGCACGGGCGGATTCCGCAGTCGGCTGATGCAGGAGGCGCGCAGACGCGCGCGTCTGCGGGGCGTCGACGGACGCTGCCGCGTCCCCGGGAGCGGGTAGGTCAGTCGAATCCGTCGTGTCCACCGCGGCCGGAGCGGCCGACACGGCCGGGCGCGCGGGAGCGGGAGGCGGTGCCGGTGCGGCGGGAGCCGACGCGGCGGGCACCGCGGGACCGGACTCGATCGGCGACATCGCCGTGGCGGGCGGAGGCGGAGGGGGGCTCGTGACCCCCGGCTGTCCCGAGGTCCACGGCACAGACTCGATCAGAGCCGCCGAGCCGCTGCCGCGCTCGGGATCCTGCGGCCGAGCAGCGCGATCAGCCGGAGCAGCCGGGGAGTCCGGGGACGCCGGAGGAGCGGCCGTAGGCGCAGGCTCGAGAGGAGGTGCGAGGGGCGGAATGACCGATGCCGCGTGAGCGGGCATCGCGGCGACGCCGGGCGCCGTTCCCCGATCCCCGGGCTCTGTGCGCGCGGGAGGCGCGACCGGCCCTGGCGGCAGGATCGGCGGGGCCAGGTAGCCGTGCGAGTCGACCGGTCCGGCATCCGCGGGCTTGCGAAGCGGACCCGGCCGGATGCCCGCCAGCCGATCGCCCTCGGGGTAGGGCGGCGGCCCGGCGACGAGCACGGTCGCCCATGCCGGAGGCAGCAGCACGGCCAGCACGGTCATGCCCGCCCCGCGGTCGAATCGCTGATTGATGCGGTGCACCGCGAGGATCTTCACGAACAGTCCGTACAGCTGCACGATCGGGATGAACAGCAGCACGGCGTTCCAGGCGGGCTTGCCACCCAGGGTGAGGATCGTCGCCTCGTTGAGGACGGGGATCCAGCCCTTCCAGCCCTCCTCGCCGAGCCGGGTGAACAGCTTCGAGAGGGCGATGGCGTACCAGATGTACACGCCCAGACCCACGATGAGATAGGCCGCGATCACGACGAGCGTCGGCACCGGCATCCCGCCCCCGGCCGCTGTCTCGAACGACCGCGGATCTGCGAGCGCATTCATGCGTCCTCCTCCTGCCGGCGTGCGCCGGCCACTGTGAGCGTATCGAGCAGGCGGCTGCGAATCGAAAGCGCCGGGGTCCGGCCCGGGCGGATCCGCTCGAGGAGCGATCGCATCCGCAGACGGGTGCGAAGCCGCCGCCACCGTCGATCACCGCGGCCGATGTCCGAGCGCTCGCGGTCGACGATCGCCCACGCGGCCGAGGCGTCGGTGTCGGCGGGCGGATGCGGCGAGAAGACCCCCGCGTCGACGAGTCGGGCGAGCTCCTCGGCCGCCGGCCGCCCCGACGACTGCGCCCGCTGCACGCGCGTGCCGTCGCCCGGCATCGCCACCCCGTGGTCGACGTACAGGTCGACCAGATCCTCCCAGGCGCCGACGAGACGGATCTCGGCGTCGCCGGCTGTGCGTCGNNCGACGCACGACCTTCGCGACGAGCAGGGTGAGCAGCGGCAGGGCGAGCAGCAGCAGCGCGAGCAGACCGATCGCGATCGCGCGGAGCGCGGGCAGGAACCCGCCGAGCAGCGGCGGATCTCTCTGGTCGAGGGGAGCCGCATCGGCCTGCGCGTCGTTCTGCGCCTGGGGCGGGTCCAGCGCTTCGCTGCGCGGCTGCTCGGGAACAGTCGGATGCTGGGGAAGCTGCTCGCCCTCGGTGATGGTGCTGGGCAGCACCGCGAACTGCGGCGTCACGTCGACAGCGACCCACTCGGCACCCGGAGCGCGCACCTCCACCCACGCGCTCATGCTGGCGCCGGTGCAGGTCTCGGTGCAGGAGGCGATGCCGGGCACCTCGTCGGTGGTGCCGAGGCGCGCGCCCATGACGACCCGCGACTCGAGGCCCCAGTACCGGGCCAGCAGAGCCGCGGCGGCAGCGAACTGCTCGTCGTCGCCCACCGCCGAGACGAGCATCTCCGGCGGGGCGTCCGAGCCCACCTTCGCCTCCTGCCGTCGCAGTGCCGCGAACACCTCCTCGACGCGGGCCGAGGAGTGCCCGGCGTAGCTGGCGGCGAAGGAGTAGCCCTCCGAGCCCAGGGCAGCGATCCAGCCGGCCGCGGCCGCGTCGTCGAGCAGGGCGTGGCTGAGGTAGCCGCGCGAGCGGAGCCGATCGATCAGCTCGAGATACCCTGCACCGGTGCGCGGCTGCTCCTGGAGCTGAGCCCAGTCGACGAGCTCGGGGTACGCCTCGGCATCCAGCAGCGACGGCCCGCCCTGCGCCGTCGAGAGGTCGTCGCGATCTCCGCCGGCAGCCGCTGCGAGCACGGTGTAGCGATCCCCCGGCACCAGTCCTCTGCCGCCGTCCGGCGCCTCCGCGATCGTGATGGCCGAGTCGCCGCCGTCGTCGATGTGGAAGCCGTCGGCCAGCGCGTCGGCACGGGGCCCCGAGAACGTCGGGGCCACGATGAGCTCGCCGGGCACCGGGGTCCAGATGCCGCGGTACGCGTCGCCGATCGTGATCGTCAGCTCGGCGCGGTCCTGCCCCGGCGCGCTCGTGCGCGGCAGCCGACTGAAGCGCGCGTCGGGTGAGACGTGGAAGTCCTGTCCGTCGTACCGATCGAGCGTGACCAGCCGGATGCGATCGATGGCGCCCACGTCGCCCTCGATGCTCAGCACCGTCTCGTCGAGACGGTCGCCGGCGAACCACGACCGGTACGACGCGAGCGGGCTCGGCTGCTCGCGCACGACGACCATCGGGTCCACGGCATCGCGAAGCACCGAGCGTTCCGACCAGTCCGCCGCCGCGGGCGCCACGAGCGCACCCGCGGCGAGCGCGGCTACCACGAGAGAGCCGGCGAGCAGACGCCGGCGCACGGCGGGCCAGATCGGGGTGCCGCGCCGTGCCACGCCACGAGCGGCGACGGCGCGCAGCGCCGCTGCCCGCTGCAGCCGGGATCGTCCGACCAGCCAGGCGAGGGATGCGATGAAGAGCAAGACCCCGAGGGTCAGCTCCCGAGGCGCCGGGATCGTGACCGGCCCCAGGATCAGGGCGGGGCTCGGCGCCGAGACGCCGAAGGCTGTGCCGAACACGCCCATCGCCGCGACCACGACGACCGCCGCCGCGGCGCGGCGGCCGGGGTGCAGGGCCAGGAGGGTCGCGACGAACGCGCCGAACAGGCTGACGACCAGCAGGGGCACGAGCACCGCCTGGTACTCACCGAGCGGCGGCGCGAGGGTGAGGATCTGCTTCCAGCCGACGACGACGCCGAGCACCGCGTCGCGCAGTCCGGCGAGGAACGCCGGAGCGGACCTCAGCCCGGAGGGCACGGCCAGGGGCACGGCGAGCACGAGGTAGCTGCTCACCACCGCGACGCCGCCGAGCACGGGGCCGAGGCGACGCGGGCGCACGAGCACGCCCAGCCCGATGCCGGCCAGGCCTCCCACCGCGGCCACGGCGATCGCCCGCGACGACTCGTACACGGGCCACGCGCCGGCCGCCGTCACGGCCACGCCGACGAGCACGTAGCCGAGACCCCACAGGGTCAGCGCTCGCGAGCGCGGCGGCCGACGGCGAGGCCGCGCGGCGGCATCCGTCCTGCTCATCGCAGCGCTCCCCTCGCCAGCATCTTCGGCAGGTCGCCCAGTGCGCCGAGAGTGAGCACGGAGAGCTCGCGCGCGTTGCGCAGCGTGGGCTCCGCGCCCAGCTCGCTGCGCACGGCGACGGCCCCCCCCGCGGCGGGCAGCCGCACGGCGGCATGCCGCAGCCGGTCTGTCGGCATCCTCGATCCGGTCAGCAGGAAGGCGATCGAGAGATCGGGGTACGCCTGGGCGGTCAGGGCGGTGACGGCCTCGAGGCGCATCACGTCGTCGGCGAGGTCGACCGTCGAGGTGCCGTCGAGCAGCGTCCGGGGGGTGAGGGTCGAGAGCGTTCTGATCGACTGCGTCGTCGTGGCGCCGTGCTCGGAGACGATCCCGCTGACGGCGAACAGCACGTCGCGGCCCTCGAACACGCCCTGCAGCGCGAGAGACGCGGCGGCGCTGACGGTGTTCTCGAACTCGTCGTCGCCGTCGTACGAGTCGGCCGCGAGATCGAGCAGGACGGCGATGCGCGCGTGGCGCGACTCCTCGTACTGCCGCACCATCAGGCGGCCGGTCTTGGCGGTCGACTTCCAGTGCACGTGCCGCTGCGAGTCGCCGACCACGTACTCGCGCACGGCGTGGAACGAGAGGTCCGCATCGACGAGCGTGCTGCTGGGTGTGCCCTCGAGGTCGCGGATGAGCCCGGCCGCGGTACTGGGGATCGCGACGGTCACCGGATGCACGTGGATGCGCTGCACCTCGGGCCAGCTGAGCTCGCGGCGCAGCAGGCCGATCGGGTCTGCGCGGGTGATGGTCATCGGGCCGACGTCGATCACCCCGCGACGGTGCGCGGCGATCGTCAGCTCTTCGTGGTGCTGCGCACCGGGTCGCAGCAGGGGCACGTGCGCTTCGATCAGGCCGTCGCCGACGGGCACGTCGACGACGCCCGGCAGCGACAGGCGCGCGCCCTCGTTGCGCACGTCGAGAGTCGCCGCGATCTCGGATCCGGCCACCACGCGGTCCCGGTCGAGCACGAGCCCGATGCGGTGATCGTGCGCGCCGAGCACGAACGGGATGCAGAGCACGAGCAGGGCGAGCGAGACGGCGGCGACCGCCCACGCCTCCACCCAGCCGAATGCCCGTCCCGCGGCCACGCCGAGCACGAGCGCGACCACGACGAGCGCCCCGGCCGCGGTCACGGTCTCGTGCACCCACGCACCGACGGCGCGGCCCGCGCGGCCGAGGGCGCGCAGGGTCCTGCGAGCGCCGGACACCGCGCCGCGGACAGCACCGCGCTGCGTCGTCGTGGAGTATCGCGTGACGGTCGAGGTGCGGGTCGACGTGCTCGTGCGCGCCGCCGCCCTGGTGATCCGCGATTCGGTGCTGAAGCTCACGCAGTGCCGTTCTCGCGCGGGGGATCGACGTCGAGCAGGATCTGGCCGATGACCGCGATGGCGGTGACGCCGTCGAACTCCGCCTCGGGCTCGAGCACCAGGCGGTGGGCGAGGGCCACCACGGCGAGCTCGCGCACGTCATCAGGGGTGACGAACGTGCGTCCGTTCTTCGCGGCCCACGTCATCACGAGCCGGGACAGGGCGAGCGCGCCGCGCACGCTGACGCCCAGGCGCACCTCGGATGCCCGTCGGGTCGCGTCGACGATGCGCATGATGTAGTCGGAGATGAGCGGGTTCACGTACACGCCCCTGGCGATCTCGCCCATCGTGAGCAGCGTGTCGGTGCCGACGAGCGGTGCGAGCTTCTTCTGCGGCTCGGGTGCCGCCTGCAGGATCCGCATGGTGGCCGCGTCGTCGGGGTAGCCGATCGAGGTCTTGATCATGAAGCGGTCGAGCTGCGCCTCGGGCAGCCGGTACGTGCCGCCCTGCTCGATCGGGTTCTGCGTGGCCAGCACGAGGAACGGCGAGCCGACCTCACGGCTGACGCCGTCGACCGTGACCGTGCCCTCCTCCATCACCTCGAGCAGGGCGGACTGCGTCTTCGGGCTCGCCCGGTTGATCTCGTCGGCGAGCACGATGTTGGCGAACACCGGACCGGCGTGGAACTCGAACTCGCCCGCTTTCTGGTCGTACACCGTGATGCCGGTCACATCACCCGGCAGGAGGTCGGGCGTGAACTGGATCCGGGTGCTCGTGCCCGTGATCGTCTGTCCGATCGAGCGCGCGAGCGCGGTCTTCCCCGTGCCCGGGAAGTCCTCCAGCAGCACATGCCCTCCGGTCACCGCCGTCGCGAGCACGAGCTCGATCACGTGCCGCTTGCCGAGGATCGCCTGCTCGACGTTCTCGGAGAGGAGCGAGAACGTCTCGGCGAACCAGGAGGCCTGTTCGGGGGCGATGGTCATGGAGCATCCTCTCGAAGGGGGCGGGCGACGGGGGCACCGCGGAAGGTCACGGGCATGCGGTCATCCGCTGGGTGATCGCAGACAGGGTCCCGTACGCGCCGTTCCACGACAGCGTGACGTCGTACGAGCCCGGCGCGTCGGCCGCCTCGGCCGCCGCCACCCGGTACGAGCCCCGCGCTGCAGCGGAGACGCTGACGGCGTCGGACGGGTCGGTGGGTGACAGGCACGCCGCGAAGTCGACCTGGACGATGGTCGGCGCCGTGGTGGCGGTGACCTTCACCGGGTCGGAGCACCGTTCAGTCTCGGTCGCGTGACAGGCGCGGGCGCGCACCTGGCCGGGCGACGCGTCGGGGCTCAGCGTGAACTCGTCACGCCACGACCCGTACATCTGATACTGGGCGACGAATCCCGGTTCGACGTCGATCGCGGGTGCCGAGGCGAGCGGGTACGAGTACCGATCACCCTGACGGGTCGGTGTCTCGGCGACCCGGTAGGTCGTGTCGCCGCCCGGGCCGTCGACGAAGGTGAAGGTGAACACGCGCGCGGTGGTCGACTCCGCGACGCCGTAGCCGTTCGACACGCAGGCCTTCACGCTGTACGCCTGGTACGCCTCGAGCCCCTGCAGCGAGGGCGACGACGAGGTGACCTCCGCTCCGGAGACCCGCAGACCACCGGAATCGTCGGCGCTGCACGTCGCCCCGCCCGATCGCCACGCCAGGTAGACGACCTCGAGCGGCTCGTCGCTGCCGTTGCCCTGCGGCGAGATGCCCGACACGTTCACCGCGGTGTTCGAGACGGCGGTGGCCTGGGTCTGAGCGGGGTCGAAGTACGGTGCGCCGGCGACCGTGACGGAGACAGGGTAGGCGGCCCCCTCGTTGCCGCCGCCGGTCGGCGGCTGGAACTGGCTGACCGGCACGAGCGTGATGGTCTGCGCTCCCGGAGCCAGCGTGAGCTCGGCGGTGGTGGTGGCTCCGGTGCGCGGGATCACGTCACCGGTCTCCGCCACACGGAACGCGCGGGCGTCGCTCGCGGCGGTGATGGCCAGCGAGACCACCCCTCTGCCCCGATCGTTGCCTCCCTGCCGGTACACGGGTGTCGCGGTGGCCTTCGAGATCACCGGCGCCTCGTACGCCCAGCTGGTGTGCGCCGAGGTCGCGGCCGATGTTCCCACGGCGTTCACGGCGGCGGCGGTGAAGGAGTGCGGCACACCGTTCACCAGACCGTTCACCGTGCAGCGGACGGTGCTGCCCGCCGGCCGGCAGGCAGCACCCGCCGGTGAGCCGTCGCGCAGGATCGTCACGCCGGTCAGTGCCGGATGCGCCCGCGCGGCCTGGCCGAGCGAGACCTCCAGCTCGACGCTGGATCGGCCGAAGTCGATCGTCGTGAGGCTGGCCGGCGGCTGGGGGAAGCCCTGCAGATCGAGCGTCAGAGTGCCTCCGCCGGTACGGCCCTGAGCATCCGCGACCGTGAACGGCACCGTGCACTGGCCGCCGGGAGCCTGTCCGCCGGACGGCCAGCTGACGGCGATGGCTCGCTCGTTCACCGCAGCGAGAGCGGCGACGTCGCAGCGCGCCCCGGCGCCCAGCGACACCAGCTGCAGCCCGGCGCCGGGCTTGCCGGCGAACGGATCGTACTCGCCGGCGACGTCGACGACGTCGATCGAGCATCCGCCGCTCGTGACCACGCACTGACGGGTCAGGGTCGCCCCGCGCGGTGCGTCCGGCGGTGCGGCGCCGACGACGAGACGCAGCACGGCCGTCGGCTCACCGTCGGACGGAACCGTCACGGCGACCTGCTCGACGGCGCCGGATCGGGCGTCCGCCCGCGCCTCCACGCTCAGCGTCGCGCCCTTCTGGGTGACGATGAACGACGATCCCGAGTACGCGATGCGGTACTGCAGCGACGACCGGTCGCCCTCGCGTCCGCCCTCCCAGGAGGCCATGCCGGCGTACAGGTCGATGTCGGTCGTCGCGCCGGGGGCGACGGTGTGCGCGATCGACGACAGCACGAGCTGCGGCGCCGACGGCCGGATGCCCACCGGCACGTCGACGTACGACCAGGTGCGCTGTCCGTTCAGACGCACGGGCACGAGGCAGGTGTCCGACCACGGGGCCTCGCGGCCGGCCGTGTACACGGCTGTGGTGCCCGAGCCTGCGGTGCAGGTGGCGGCACCGCGCTGTGCGAGGAACGGCCCCTCGCCGAGCTGCACCCCGTCGGATGCCGGCAGATCGAGCATCTCGCGCACATCGAAGGTCGTCGACGCATCCTCGTCGACCGTCACCGGCTTCACACCCTGCTTCAGCTGCACCCGCATGTCGTCGAAGGCGGGGATGTGCAGGAATCCGTATCCGACGACGTCACGCCCCGCGGGGGACGTGCCGGTGACCTGGAACGGCACGAGAGCGCCGTCTTCGGGGACCGGTCCGATGATGCGGCTGCCCTTCACGGTGTAGCCGCCGGTGTCGCCCCACAGGCTCAGCGTCAGCGATCGCACATCGCCCGACGCCCACTGCACACGCTCGCCGAGCACGTCGATGCCGCCCGACGCCAGCTCGGCCCGATCGCGCGCGGTGAGCACCGTGTCGGACACCACCGGCTGGTCGACGACCGCGCCGTCGGAGACCGAGACGACGATCAGTCCCTGCGCGGTGCTCGCCGTCCGGCTCGAGCGCACCGTGTAGAAGTACGAGTTCGTGCCCGCCACATCGGCCGCACGCAGCACGATCCGTCCGTCCTCGAGCGACGTGTCCGGGTCGACGAGCGCGTCGAGCCGCGCATACAGCGGGTTGCCCGGCACGGCAGGGGCGTTGGGCACGAGGTCGACGATCTCGAGCTCTCCCTGCGCGGGATCGGAGTCGTTCGCCGCCGGGTGGATCACCACCGGCGTCGCGGAGCCGGTCTCGACGCGCACGTAATCGCTGTACGCGACGGGTGCGGCGTCGCTCACCCTCGCGTCGAGCACGCCGATGCGGATCCGGGCCGAGGCCGTCTCGCCCTGCGAGTCGCGAACCGAGTACCGGAACGTCACCTGACCGCCCTCCACCCCGCCGGCGGGGGCGCGGTAGACGATCGCATCACCGGCGGCGGAGATCGTGGCCGTCCCGCGCCCGCGATCCGGCTGCTCCACCGCGGCGAGGGTCACGCGGTCGCCGTCGGGATCCACGCCGTCCGTCGGCACGGTGAGCGAGACGGTCTGCCCGCTCAGCACGCGTCCGGTGAGTGCCTTCGGGCTCGGTGCGCGGTTGGTGCCGGAGGGGACGACGGTGACCGTCACCGCTCCGCTGTCGAACAGCTCGGGGCTGCGCTCGAGCGACACGGCGTAGGTCAGCCGGTACGTGCCGGGCGTGGCCGGTGCGAGATAGCGCAGGGCGCCGCCGTCTGCGAAGACCAGTTCGCCGTCCTGGCCGGACCCGCCCACATCGGAGCGCACGATCAGCGGCTCTCCGCGCGGCGCCACGTCGTTGCCGGTGACGTCGATCCTGGTGAGGGCGCCTGCGCGCACGGTGACCGCATCGGGGAACACGATCGGTCGTGTGACGGTCGACGGCGGGGTGAGGAACACCGTCACCGTGCCCTCGACCGCCGCCCCCGACCCGTCGGCCACCGTCACCGTGGCCCTGCCGATGACGCCCGGCTCTCCGTCGGAGGTGGTGCCGCTGACGCGGAGCCGCTCGTTGCCGACGACGTTCGCCGTCAGCTGCGGGGTCGAGCTCATCGCGCCGGCGAGGAGCAGCACGCGTCCGCTCGTGTTCCGCACGGCACGCAGCACATCGACCGTTGTGTCCTCCCCCGCGCGGACGAACGCGGTCAACGGCGCCATCGTCAGCGGGGCGGCACCGTCGACAGCGGTGATCCGGATGACCGCGGACTGCTCGGCCTGGGTCATCGTGTCCTGCGCGGTGTAGGTGACGACGTACTCGCCGGCCTCCGGCACCGTCACCTCGACCACGCCGGATGCCGTGTTCGGCACCACCGTCATCCCCTCGGCGGTCGCGGCGGTCTGCACCGCGTCGACGAGTCGGTACGATCCGGATCCGCCGGTGAGATGATCGCCGATGCGCACGCTCTGCGGCTCGCCGATGCGCGCCGTGATCGCCACCGGCGCGGCCCGCATCGCCGGGCTGCCGTTCACGCGCACCTCGAGCGTCTTCTCGGTGGCCGCTCCGCGGGCGTCGGCCACGATGACCGTCACGGGGATCACGGCATCCGCCGCGTTGGGATCGGTGTGGCGGATCGCGACGCGCCCATCCGCGGTCGGCACGACCATGACCGGCGCCGCGCTGTCGACCTCGTTCGCGTCGCTGAGCACCAGGGGGTCGCCCTCGGGGTCGACCCATCCGGCCAGCACCGGCACGATCGTGCTGCCGCCGGGCAGCAGCTCGGGAGACGGCCAGTCCTGCCGGCACGCGTCGACACCGCACCAGACCGGCGCCGAATTCGCGTCGTCTGCGACCACGGTGAGCGTCACGGTGGCCGGCTGCGAGACGGATGCACCGTCGGTCACCGTGTAGCTGAACGTGGTCTGGCCCGACGTCGCCCGCACGTCGACAGCCAGCGACTGCGCGTTGCCCACCAGCGACAGCTGCCCGAAGGCGGGATCGGTCAATCCGCCCTCGACGGAGGACGCGTCGATCGTGAGCACGTCCTTGCGGTTCGGATCGTGGTCGTTGAGCAGCACGGGCAGCACGACCTGCTCACCAGCCCTGACACCGAAGGCGTCGTCCACGGCGATCGGAGGCAGCTGCTCGGCGACGTCCTCGACGACGACCCGGCCTTCCTGCTCCTTCGTCTCGTCGTCGACATCCCACTGCTCCAGCGGCACCGGGCGCCCGTCCGGGGCCGTCCAGATGAGCCCGGTCGCGAGTTCGGTGAGCACCGCCCGGTCGCCGTTGGCGCGGAAGACGGGCTGGATGTCGACCGAGTCGAGCACCTCGTCCGGCACGGTCAGCGCGGTGACGTCGCCGTCGGATGACCACAGCGTCGCCGAACCGGTGTCCACCCATCCCGCGTATCGCGCCGAGCCGACCACGACGGGCGCGGCGGGCACCCCGGCGGCGTCGGCGATGCGCTCGGCCTCGCCGCTGCGCAGCGCCACCGACACGAGCCCGTCCGAGTCCGCGATCAGCACGTCGTCCCCGCGGGCCGCGCCGCCCTGCAGAACGGCGTCGTCGGCGACATCGAGATCGACGGCGTCGTCGCGGCCGGCGACCCAGAGCCTGCCCTCACCGCGCTGCAACAGCGCCCAGCGCTCGCCGATGACGGTCAGGGCCAGGTCGGCATCACCGTCCGGAGCCGCGTCGAGCGTCGAGCCGTCGCCGACGAAACGGTGCTCCTCCACGTCGAAGAGGCGCACGGCGCCCTCGTCGGACGAGTACAGCGCGAGCAGCCCTGCGGGCGAGAGGCCGATCGCGTCGGCGACATACGTCGGGCGCTCCTCACCCTCCTCGACCTCCGCCTCCGCGAACGGGTCGACGAGGGCCGTGGCAGCTCCGGGCTCGAGGGACGACACCGCCACCTGCCCGGTGTCAGTGCGGTAGGCGACGAAGGATCCGGCTGACACGATCTGACGCGTGCCGGCCGGCGTGGGGACGGATGCCGAGGGAGCGCCGTCCTCTGCGGCATCCGCGAGCAGATCCGTGGGACTCGCCGGGTCGATGTCCCAGCGCTGCCGGCTGCCCTGGCTGAACAGCACCGCCGACTGCCCGCTCTGCCACACCGCCTCGGGTGAATCCGCCGACCGCACCGTGTCGATCTCGGCGAGCTCGGTGTTGACCCGCGCGTACTGGCCCGCTTCGCGCAGCACCCACACCGACGACTCCAGCCGTGGCACCTCCTGCGCCGGGTAGCCCTGCGCGGTGACCGCGAGCACGATGACGACCAGAACGGCGACAGCACCGGCGACGCCCGCGATGAGGCGCCCCCGGGAGCGGGCGGGCGCGGGCGCCTGGCCCTCCTTGCCGAGTGCCATCAGATGACACCGGTCAGGTTGAGGACCACGACGCCGATCGCGGTGACCGCGGCTGCGCCGACCAGCGCGCCGATGACCCCGGCCGCCCACGGCGAGCGCGCACGGGACGGTGCCGGAAGGTCGTCGCGGTCACGGAGGCTCGTGCGCTGCTTCTCTGCGCGAGCGGCCCGACGGGAATCCGGAGCGACGGTGGTGATCACGGGGCCGCGGTGACCGGCATCCGCGAAGCTGACGGGGGCCGCGGCAGCCCACTCCGCCGATGCCGCCTCGAAAGCCGTCGGGGCGATGCCGAGCTCGCACTGGGCCCAGCGCAGGCGGTCGGCGAACGCCGCCATCGACGGGAAGCGCTGCGCCGGGTCCCGGTGCATGGCCGTCGCGAGCAGCTGATCGATGATCGGCGGCATGCCCGCGACGGGGATCGGCGTGTAGCGCGCGCGGATGATGCGCTGGCGCAGCTGATCGCGGGAGTTCGCGTCCCGGTCGGGGCGCTCGAACGGGCTGCGCCCCGCGAGCAGGGTGTACAGGGTCGCTGCGAGGCTCCACACCTCGCTGGGCACCGACCCGGTCACGCGCTCCTGCAGCACCTCGGGCGAACTCCACGGCACCGACATCGCGAAGACGTCGCTCTCACCGGCATCCACCACCGCCGCCGCGATGCCGAAGTCGGCCAGCACCGGGGAGCCGAGCGAGTTGATCAGCACGTTCGACGGCTTGATGTCGCGATGCAGCAGTCCGGCGCGGTGCACGGTCTCGAGCGCGCCCGCGATGCGCACCCCGGTGTCGAGCACCTCTGCGAGCGGCAGAGGCGCCTTCCGGTAGCGGGCGCTCATCGTGTCGGGGCAGTACTCCATCGCGAAGTACGGCCGGCCGTCGGCCGAGATCGACGCCTGGTAGATCGTGACGATCGACGGGTGCGCGCTGAGCCGCGCCGAGATGTCGGCTTCGGCGTTGAATGCACGCAGCACGTCGGGGTTCACGGCGTCGGCCAGCAGCACCTTCACCGCGGCGACGCGACGGGGCATGTCCTGCTCGTAGAGGAAGACATCGGCGAACCCGCCCGAACCCAGCGGTCGCACGTAGCTGTAGCCGGCCAGCGTGGGAGGCGGCGACGTCATGCGCTTCGCCACGAGTCCTCCTCACGATGTCCCGGGGCGACTGAACACACGGGGCGCGTCGTCTGCGCGCGCGGGAAGTTCCCCCTGACGAGGAGTATATCGGCCGGGCGCAGCCCCGCCGCGTCTCGCGTCCGGCCTACGGCGGGGGCTGCGTCCGGGCCATGATCACGCCGCCCGCCAGCATCCCGCCACATGATCGTCGACCATGCCCGCCGACTGCATGAGGGCGTACATGGTCGTCGGTCCTACGAAGCGGAAGCCGCGTGCGCGCAGCGCCGTGCTGAGCGCCGTCGACTCCGCGCTCACCGCGGGCACCTCTCCGAGGTCGCGGGGTCGGGGACCGGATGCCTGTGGCGCGAACGACCACATCAGGGCATCCAGCTCCCCGTCGGCCATGTCGCGCACGAGGGCGGCGTTCGTGATCGTGGCCTCGATCTTCGCCCGGTTGCGGATGATCCCGGCATCCGTCATCAGCCGTTCGACGTCGTCGGCGCCGAACGCCGCCACCTGCGCGGGGTCGAACCCGGCGAACACCTCGCGGAAGCGCGGGCGCTTGCGCAGGATCGTGATCCAGCTGAGCCCCGCCTGGAAGCCCTCCAGCGCCATCTTCTCGAACAGCGCGCGGTCGCCGTGCAGCGGGCGGCCCCACTCCTCGTCGTGGTAGCGGCGGTACTCGGCGTCGTCACCGACCCACGCGCAGCGGTCGCGGCCGTCGGCCGCGGTGAGCAGGGATGCCATGGCGCCATGGTACCGGCGGGGTCGGACACCCTGTGTCGGCGCCCCTGCGCGGTGTCCGTGCGCGTGCCCGCGCCCGTGCTGCGGCGAGGCCCCGCGCTGCGCCGAGGCCCCGTCGCCGTCGCGTGACGGAGAGGGGGCCTCGACAGCGGACAAGGGCGCCGACGCTCAGCGTGTGCGCTGCTTGAGCGCCTTTTCCGACACGGGCGCCTCGCCGGACGCCTCGAGCGCGGCGTAGTACGCACGGGCCTCGTCCTGGCGCTGCTGCTCGACGCCGCTCGCGATCGGGGCGCGCACGTGCTCGGGCTCGTAACCGAAGGCCTGCACGAGCTCGAGGGCGTGCGGACGCAGGCGCGCGCAGAGGCGGTCGATGTAGCTCGACACCGCGGCGGCGCGCTGCGTCGACAAGCGGCCGTTGATCATGTGCCAGGCGAGGTGCTTCTCGATCAGCGACAGGCCGAACAGGTCGCGCAGCCAGGTGAGCACCTGCCGGGTGCCGGCGTCGTCGATCCTGCGGATGGCGTCGGTGAACGCCTCCCACTGCAGCAGCTCGCCGTGGGCACGGGCGGCCTCGATCAGCTCGGCCTGGTTCTCGTTGAACAGCTTCTCGCCGAGCACTTTGTCCTTGCCCGCGGCGCGCAGGCGTCCGGCGATGTCGGCGACCATCTGCTGCACGCGCTCGGTGAGCAGCTCGTGCTGCTGCTCTTCGCGCAGGCCGAGCTCGACCGAGCGGGCGACCTGGCCGAAGTCGGCGACGGCCTGGCCGAGGGCGCGCAGCCCCGCACCGTGGAACACCTTGCCGGCCGTCTGACCGACGGCGTAGCGGGCGAGCTTCCTGGCATCCGCGCCCTTGAACTGCTTCGCGAAGTCGGTGAGCAGACGCTTGCCGACCAGCTGCAGCAGGATGTTGTTGTCGCCCTCGAAGGTGACGTAGATGTCGAGGTCGGCGCGCAGGCCGACCAGACGGTTCTCGAACATGAACCCGGCGCCGCCGCAGGCCTCGCGTGCCTCCTGCAGGGTGTCGAGCGCGTGCCAGGTCGACAGCGGCTTGAGCGCGGCGGCCAGGGTCTCGAGGTCTTCGCGGTCTTCGGGGGTGTCGGTGCGGCCCGAGAAGACGCCGTCGAACTTCTGCAGGAACTCGTCGTGCGCGAAGATCTGCGCGTATGTGGTGGCGAGGCGCGGCAGCAGCCGGCGCTGGTGCTTGCCGTAGTCGAGCAGCACGGTCTCTTCGCCGTTCGCGCCGTCGAACTGGCGGCGCTGGGTGGCGTACGTGATCGCGATGTGCAGACCGAGGGCGGATGCCCACGACGCTGCGCCGTCGAGCGAGACGCGTCCCTGCACCAGCGTGCCGAGCATGGTGAAGAAGCGGCGGCCTGGGCTGCTGATCTCGCTCGAGTAGGTGCCGTCCGCGGCGACGTCGCCGTAGCGGTTGAGCAGGTTGGTGCGCGGGATGCGCACGTGGTCGAAGCTGAGGCGTCCGTTGTCGATGCCGTTCAGCCCGCCCTTGAGACCGTCGTCCTCCCGGCCGATGCCGGGCAGGTCGACGCCGTCGTCTCCGCGCAGCGGCACGTAGAAGCAGTGCACGCCGTGGTTCACGCCGTTCGTGATCAGCTGCGCGAACACCGTCGCCGCAACACCGTGCAGCGCCGCGTTGCCGAGGTACTCCTTGGTCGCCGCACGGAACGGCGTGTTGATCACGAACTCCTCGGTCTCGGGGTCGTACGTGGCGGTGGTGCCCACCGCGGCGACGTCGGAGCCGTGACCGATCTCGGTCATCGCGAAGGCGCCGGGGATCGACAGGTCCATCACCCCGGGCAGCCACTTCTCGTGGTGCTGCTCGGTGCCGAGCTGCAGGATCGCCGAGCCGAACAGTCCCCACTGCACGCCCGACTTGATCTGCAGGCTCGGGTCGGCCGCGACGAGCTCTTCGAATCCGGCGATGTTGGCGCCGTTGTTCTCTTCGCCGCCGAAGCGCTTCGGAAAGGCGCGGTGCACGGCACGGTTCTCGACGAGCAGGTGCAGCTGCGAGAGCACGCGCTCGCGGTGCGCGTCTTTCGCGAGGCTGTCGTCGCGCCAGAAGGCCGGGTCCTTGATCATCTCGCGGGCCTCGCGGCGGGTCTCGGCCCAGGTGCCGAGAAGAAGCTCGTTCACTCGATCGACGTCGATCGTGTGGGGCGCCGGCGCCGCGGTGGGGGCGTCAGCGGCAGGGGTGGGACGGATGGCTGCGTCGACCATGGCGGTTCCTCTCAGAAAGGAGCAGGTGTCCTTCAACCGTAGGAGTCCGACAACGAGAGGCGAAGTCGACTGTGGTGGATGCACAAGGGCATCCGGCGCCGACCGCGCCTCCCGTTGTCACCTGGCGACAGTCGGCGACCGTCTCCGGGGATCACCAGGCGGTCGTGATGGTGCCGTTGCCCTCGATGACCTCGCGCACCGCGTCGCTCGTGAACGCCTTCGCGAGGGCCTTGGTCGCGTCGGAGTCGGCGTCCTTCTGCTGCACGACGAGGTTCAGCGCGAACCGGTCGTCGAGCTCGGTGATCAGGCCGTCGTCGTCGGGGTTGAGGCCGAGCGCCTTGATGTGCGAGGGCCACTGGAAAACCAGGTCGGCCTCTTCGTACGCGGCGTTCAGCGACGAGATGGGCACCTGCACGAACTCGAGGTTCTTCGGGTTCTCGGTGATGTCCTTCACGGTCGCCGCGTACGGGTCGACCGCCGGGTCGAGGGTGATGACGTCGTTCGCGGCGAGCAGCTTCAGCGCTCGGCCGGTGTTGGACGGGTCGTCGGGGATGGCGACGGTGCCGCCCTCGGGCAGGTCTGCGATGTCGTCGAGCGTCTTGGAGTAGAACGCGATGACGAAGTTGTACACCGGCTGCACGCCGACCAGCTCTGCGTCGTTGCCCTCGTTGAACGTCTGCATGTAAGGGATGTGCTGCGAGAAGTTCGCGTACACGTCGCCGCTGTTCAGGATCGTGTTCGCGGTGATGTAGTCCGCGACCTCCACGAGCTCGACCTCGTAGCCGTCCTCGATGGCCTCTCCTGCGGCCTTCACGACGTCGGTCATCGGCGCCTGTACGGCGGCTACCTTGAGCACGGTGGGCTCTCCGGCACCGGCATCCGGCTTCTCGTCCGCCGCAGGCGCACAGGCGGTGACGAGGAGCGCGAGACCGAGACCGGCTGCGGCGAACACGAGGCGTGACTTCTTCATGGGTGTCTTCCGTTTCGATGGGGGTTCGGGGTGAGGCTCAGCGGTGGTCCAGCCGCACCGAGGTGCGGTGACCGATGGCCTGGATGGCGAGCACGCAGACGATGATGATGACGATCGTGAGGTACATGAGGTTGTCGTTGTAGACCTGGTAGCCGTAGCGCATGGCGAAGTCGCCGATGCCGCCGCCGCCCACCACGCCCAGCACGGTGGAGTACGACAGCAGGCTGATCGCCGCCGAGGTCAGGGCGTAGACGAGGCCCGAGCGCGCCTCGGGAAGCAGCATCCGGAACACCGCCTGCGGCACCGTCGCGCCCGACGCGACGGCGACCTTCGAGATGCCGGCGGGGATCTCACGGAGGATCTGCTCGGTGAGGCGGGCGTAGATCGCGACGGCGACGAAGCAGAGCGGGAGGGTCGCCGCCTGGGTGCCGAAGCTCGTGCCGATGACGGCTCTGGTGAACGGGATGAGGAACACCACGAGCAGCAGGAACGGGAACGAGCGGACGATGTTGATGTACAGGTTGGCGATGGTGTTGACGGCGCGATTCTCCGCGATGCCGCCGCGTTCGGTGAGGTACACCACGGTGCCCAGCGGCAGGCCCACGAGCACGGCGGCGAGCAGCGAGACGAGCACCATGTATCCGGTCTCGGCCATCGACTCGGCGATGTCGGCGCCGTATTCGGCGAGCAGGTCGGTGAGCCACGTCATGCCGTCAGCTCCCGTTTGACCTGTTCGTAGTAGCTCGGCAGCGATCGGGGGCCTGCGGCGTCGATCTCGAAGAGCTCGCGCAGGCGGCCCTTCTCGAGCAGCGCCGCGCGGTCGCAGATCGCCTTGACGACGTCGAGGTCGTGCGTGATGACCACGATGGTGGCGCCGAGCTGGTCGCGGGCGTCGGCGAGCACCCGCAGCACGTCGGCGGTGGTCGAGGCGTCGAGCGAGGAGGTGGGCTCGTCGCACAGCAGCAGCGGCGGCTTCGAGACGAGGGCGCGGGCGAGGCCCACCCGCTGCCGCTCGCCGCCGGAGAGCTGGGCCGGGAAGTGGTCGGCGCGGTGCGACAGGCCGACGAACGAGAGGATCTCGTCGACGGCGTCCCGCTGCTGCGCCGCCGTCATGCTCTTCTCGCCGCGCGTGCCGCTGCGCGTGCCGTTGCGCTGCGCCAGACGCAGCGGCAGGCGCACGTTGTCGCGCACGGTGCTGTTGCTGAGCAGGTGGACTCCCTGGAAGACGACGCCGATGTCGCGGCGCAGGGCGCGCAGGGCGGCTCGGTCGAGGCGGGAGACCCGGGCGCCGTGGACGAGCACGTCGCCTTCGGTCGGGCCGGTGAGGCCGTTGATCAGCTCGAGCAGGGTCGACTTGCCGGCGCCGCTCTCGCCGATCACGCCGAAGATCTCGCCCGTCCGGATGCTGAGCGTCACGTCGTCGAGCGCCGGACGTTCATCGGCGTCGGGTCGGAAGCGTTTGCTGACGTGGCGGAACTCCACGATCGCAGGCAGGTCGGTGGCCATCGCGTCTTTCGAGTGGGGTGGCGGGCCGGCTGTCGGGCCCGAGCAGGCCGAGCGGCCTTTTCTGTACGTGATCCAAATTATAGTTGCCCTATGACCCTCAGGTACCAGACGGAAGCGATCAACGGCGACGGCGGGACGGGCACGGCTCGCGTGACAGGCGGCATGGAGGTGCCGGTGGCGTCGCCGCTGACTTCGGATCCCGATCCGGATGCTTCGAACCCGGAGCAGCTGCTGGCGCTGGCGTGGTCGACGTGCCTGAACGCGACGGCGCAGGCGTTGGTGAAGCGCGAGCGCCGCACGGCGGTGCGGATCGAGGTCGAGCTGCACGACGCCTCCGATGGCCCCGGGTATGAGTTCCACGTCGACACGTATCTGTCGGCGGAGGGGCTGACCCTGGACGAGACGGCGGATCTGCTGGCTCGTGCGCACGCGCGCTGTCCGGTGTCGAAGCTGCTGCGGGGTGCGACGACGGTGCAGGTGCACGCGGAGCAGTTCGCCGGCTGAGGATCGGCGGGCCGGATCGGGTGCGCCCCGGTGTGCCCCGGTTCGGTTGGCAGGTCGAGTTGCGAGGCGCGTGAGGCGTCCGGGGATGCGCGAGGCGGGTGCACCGGCGCGTTGCGTCGGCCAGGAGGAGCGCGGCGTCCGCGCGGGTTCACGCGGCCAAGTGAGTGCGGGTGCGAAGCGCCGGGGTGGCGGACTCAGTGCGCCGCGATCACCTCGAGCACGGCGGCGCCGTACGCATCCCGCTTCTTCTCCCCGATCCCGCTGATGCCGCCGAGGCCGGTCACGGTCGTCGGGCGCTGCTCGGCCAGCGCCCGCAGCGTCGCATCGCCGAACACGATGTACGCGGGCACGCCCTGCTCGCGAGCGGTCGCCGCCCGCCAGGCGCGCAGCGCCTCGAAGAGGTCGCGGTCGCCGGCATCCAGCGAGGCGGATGCCGGGGCCTTGCGCGCACGGGCAGAACCGCCGACACGTCCGATGGTGTCCTTGCGCAGCGGCACGGGGGTCTCGCCGCGCAGCACACCGGCCGCGGCATCCCCCGGCGCGAGCGTGCCGTACTCGCACTGCGCGACGAGGATGCCCCTCGCCAGCAGCTGCCGCACGACGCTGCGCCAGTCCTGGTCGGTCAGGTCGGCTCCGATCCCGTACGTCGCCATCTGCTCGTGGCGCATCTTGCGGATGCGGTCGTTCGACGCGCCCCGCAGGATGTCGATCAGATGCCCGGCGCCGAACGCCTGGTTGCGCTCGCGCTTCAGGCGCACGATCGTCGACAGCAGCTTCTGCGCGGGAACGAGCCCGTCGAAGGTGTCGGGCGTCTCGAGGCAGGTGTCGCAGTTGCCGCATGCCTCGCTGTCCTGACCGAAGTACCGCAGCAGGTTCTGCCGTCGGCACGCGACCGTCTCGCACAGCGCGAGCATGGCGTCGAGGTGCTGCCCCATCCGCATCTTGAACGTGCGATCGCCGGGACTCTGGTCGATGAGCCGGCGCTGCTGCACGACGTCACCCAGCCCGTACGCCATCCATGCGACCGACGGCTCGCCATCGCGTCCGGCTCGGCCGGTCTCCTGGTAGTACCCCTCGACGGACTTCGGCAGGTCGATGTGCGCGACGAAGCGCACGTCGGGCTTGTCGATCCCCATGCCGAAGGCGATCGTGGCGACCATGACCACACCGTCTTCCCGCAGGAACCGGGCCTGGTTCGCCGCGCGCACCTCGGCGGGAAGGCCGGCGTGGTACGGCAGCGCGTCGAATCCCTTGGATGCCAGATGCTCGGCCGTCTGCTCGACCGACTTGCGGCTGAGGGCGTAGACGATGCCCGCGGCGCCCTCGGGCTGAGACCGGATGAACTCGACGAGCTGCCGCCGCACCTCGACCTTCGGCACGATGCGGTACTGGATGTTCGGGCGATCGAAGCTCGCGACGAAGTGCTCGGCGCGCCCCAGCCCGAGGCGCTCGGTGAGCTCCTGATGCGTCGCGCGGGTCGCCGTGGCGGTGAGAGCCATGCGCGGCACTCCGGGGAACCGCTCGGCGAGGTCGCCGAGCGCGAGGTAGTCGGGCCGGAAGTCATGACCCCACTGCGACACGCAGTGCGCCTCGTCGATGGCGATCACGCTGAGCGTCCCGCGCTGCAGCAGCTGCGTGGTCTGCGCCGATGACAGCCGCTCGGGGGCGACGTAGATCAGGTCGAGCTCGCCGGCGATGTACGCGCGCTCCACTTCACGGCGCTCGTCGGGCGCCTGGGTCGAGTTGAGGTACGCCGCACGTACGCCGTTCGCGCGGAGCGCGTCGACCTGGTCGTGCATCAGCGCGATGAGCGGGCTGATCACCAGCCCCGTGCCCTCGCGCACGAGCGCCGGCACCTGGTAGGTGATCGACTTCCCGCCGCCGGTGGGCATGAGCACGACGGCATCGCCTCCGCCGACGACGTGCTCGACGATCGCAGCCTGATCGCCCCGGAACGCGTCGTACCCGAAGACGGTGCGCAGTGCCTCGATCGCCGTGGGGTACTTCGACGGCGCCGCTCCGGATGCCTGGATTCGTCCGGCTGTCGCAGCCGGCGTCATCGGTCCCTGACCCCAGTCGAGCGGAGGCTCCCAGCCGTCGGCAGGTGGGACCCAGTCGAGCTCGTCGGGCGGCAGGTCGTCGTACGGTTCGTCGGGGTACGGCACGTCCTCGTACGGGTCAGGGGAAGACGGCGGCATCCCTCCAGCGTAGCCACCGGCGCCGACACCGTGGCCGGGCGTCCACAGCCGCGCGCGGACCGCGACACCTCGGGGGCCGACACGCCAGATGTCGGACGTACTCGCGGGGAGCGTCCGACATCTGGAGTGTCGGCCCCCGGTCTGTGCGCCCCCGGTGCCCGGCCCGGGCCCTGGCCCGCACACCGATACGCAACCCACCGCGTACTCTGAGGGCGGGGCGCACGAACGAGATCTGGGGCGACGAAGGAGAACCGATGCCCGTGAAGACCTCCGGTCGCGTCCGCACCGGCGCCGGCATCGTGATCCTCGCTGCGCTGCTCGCGACCCTGCCGCTCCCCGGAGCGGCGCCGGCGGCCGCTGAAACCCCGGTCACGGGCATCCGAACGCCGACCGCCGTACCCGACCGCCCTGCGCCACCTCGACGTATCGCTCTCGGCGACACCGAGGTGCAGTTCGCCTGGCCGACGATCGCCGGGGCAACGGGGTACCGCATCCGCCTGACTTCGGGCGGCCAGGTGCTGCGTGATCAGGGCTGGTCGGCGACCAACGTGTTCATCGACGGGCTGACTCCCGAGACGACCTACGACTTCAGCGTCGCCGCCGTGAACTCGTCGGGAACAGGCGCGTACTCCGCACCGGTGCGTTTCACGACCCCGTTCGACTTCGTCGAACGGCAGTTCGGCCTGGATCGTTTCGCGACAGCCGCTCGCGTCTCATCGCGCGCCTATCAGGCGCAGGGTGCCGCTTCGGCCTTCATCACCGACGGCACCACCTTCCCCGACGCCCTCTCCGCTGCAGCGGCCGCCGGTCGCGCGGGGGCGCCGGTGCTGCTCACCCGACCGACGTCGCTGCGCGAGCCCACCCGTCAGGAGCTGACGCGCCTGGGCGCGGACCGACCCTTCATCGCCGGTGGAGAGGGGGCGGTGAACGGCGATGTGCAGCGCCGTATCGCCGAGATCACGACCGGCGGTGTCATCCGTCTCGCAGGGCCCGATCGTTATGCGACCGCGGCCGCGGTGTCGACACTGTGGGGTTCCGCGGCGACTGTGTACCTCGCGAGCGGACTCGACTTCCCCGACGCCCTCGCCGGAGCCGCCGCCGCCGGGTCGAAGGACTCCCCCGTGCTGCTCACACGTGGCGATTCCCTCCCCGACGAGACGGCGAGCGCCCTCGCGCGGCTGCGCCCGGCGAAGATCGTCGTGCTCGGCGGCACGGGTGTGATCAGCGATGCGGTCGTCGAATCCGCCGTCGCGGCGACGGGGGTCAGCACCGCCACGCAGCGCCTGGGCGGCATCAACCGGTACATGACCGCGATCGCCGTGTCGAAAGCCACCTTCCCCACCGCCGGGGTTCCGGCCGTCTACATCGCCAGCGGCCTGTCGTTCCCCGACGCTCTGGCAGGGGCCGCAGCCGCCGGGCATCGTGGCGGCCCGGTGCTCCTCACCGGCCAGAGCGCTCTGCCGACAGCAGTGCTCGACGAGATCCGGCGTCTGAAGCCGCAGCGGGTGATCCTGCTCGGTGGTCCCGCGGTGATCAGCGACACCGCGATCGCCCAGCTTCTGCCTCTCGGCCCCTGACCGGGGTCGGCCATGGCCGATACCCTGGAGGGGTGGCACTCCGTCAGGCGCTGAACACGCGCACCCTCCTCGTCTGCGCTGCCATCGGTGTCGCCACGGGCATCCTCGGCGGCGTGGCCGGACTCGTCACCGTCGGCGTCATCGCTCTCGCGCCCTACGTGTACGGGCTCGTGCTCGGGGTGCACGTTCTGCCCGGCATCATCGCGCAGGAGGTGCTGCGCAAGCCGATGGTGGCGCTGATCACGCACGTCATCGCAGCGCTGATCTCGAGCGCGTTCACCCCGATGTGGGCGATGCGGTACATCGGCACCGCACTGCTCTTCGGGGCGATCCAGGAGGGGGTGGCCGCCCTCACCCGGTACCGCACCTGGGGTCGGTGGCGCTTCTTCGTGTCAGCCGCACTCATCGGCGTGCTCGTGGCCATCGTCGTCGGCCTGATCGTCGACCTGAGGCAGTTCGCCCCCTGGGTGCAGCTGAGCTACCTGATCGTCTCGGTGCTCGGGCCGGTGGCGTGGACGGCGATCGGGATCGCGATCGGCAATGCGCTGCGCCGGGCCGGCATCGCTCCGCGCTGAGGGATGCGACGACTCTCGCAGCGTCATCGGGGTTAGGTCAGACTAAGTTAAGAGGGAACCGCCCGCTCACAGAGGACCCGCCCGTGCGCCCTTCCGCGCCCCTGCTCCGCGTGCGCGACCTGAGCGTCACGCACGAGGGCGCCGCGCACCCCGCCCTGCGGGACGTCTCGTTCGACGTGCACCCGGGCGAAGTGGTGCTGCTGCTCGGTCCGAGCGGATCCGGCAAGTCGACTCTCACCCTCGCTCTGAACGGTCTGATCCCGCAGTCGGTCGAGAACGCGACCATGACAGGGTCGGTGCAGGTGGCCGGCCGCGACACCCGCACGACTCCGGTGGCTCAGCTCAGCACCGAGATCTCGATGGTCTTCCAGGACCCCGACTCGCAGCTCGTGACCGGGACGGTGCTCGACGAGGTCGCCTTCGCGCTCGAGAACCTGCGGCTGCCGGCATCCGACGTGCTCGCCCGCGCCGAGCAGGCGCTGCGCCGCGCCGGTCTCTGGAGCCGACGCCGCTGGAATCCCGACCTGCTCTCCGGCGGAGGACGCCAGCGTCTCGCGATCGCCTGCGCGCTCGCCCTCCGCTCGCGCGTCATCGTGCTCGACGAGCCGACCGCCAACCTCGACCCGCAGGGCGTGCGCGACGTCTACTCCGCCCTGGGCGAGCTGATCCGGGATGCCGAGCAGCGCGCGATCGTGCTCGTCGAGCACGACGTCGACGCGGCCGTCGACCTCGCCACCCGCGTGATCGTGCTCGACCACGACGGGCGCCCGCTGCTCGACGGCCCGGTCCGGGAGACCCTGCAGCAGCACGCCGAGACCCTGCGGGAACTGGGCGTGCTGACGCCCGTCATCCCGACGCCCGCCATCCCGACGCCCGTCATCGCGACGCCCGCCATCCCGACGCCCGTCAGCGGAGGCACCGCGCGACACGACGCCCCGACGCCCGCAGCCGCCGCTCACGACCCCGCTCCGGCGATCACCGCGCGTGACGTCGTCGTCGAGAAGCGCGGCGCACGGGTACTCGACGCGCCGCACCTCGACATCGCGCGGGGCTCGTTCACGGTCATCATGGGGGCGAACGGCGCCGGGAAGACCTCTCTGCTGCAGGCGCTCGGCGGCGTGGTGCCGCCGACGCGCGGTACGGTGCTCGTCGACGGGATCGATGTGGGGCGGGCTTCGCCGCGCGTGCTCGCCGCGCACGCCGGGTTCGTCTTCCAGAATCCCGAGCACCAGTTCGTCGCCGGCACCGTGCGCGACGAGCTGGCGCACGGTCTGCGGCTGCAGCGGATCGAGGACGCGGAGATCGACGAGCGCGTCGCCGAGATGCTGGCCCGCTTCGGCCTGACGGCCAAGGCCGACGTGCATCCTTTCCTGCTCTCCGGCGGCGAGAAGCGGCGACTGTCGGTGGGCACCGCG
>NZ_MJIR01000103.1:0-8329 GCF_001878835.1 Microbacterium sp. AR7-10
GTGTAAAGTTAGGCTGCAGAGTTGGTCAGGTAGTGCGGCAGATGTGCAAGAAGTGCATGAGCTAATACAGATTTTCACTTAAGGTGAAGTCGATTTGTTTTTTTTTTTTTAATGATACGGCGACCCCCGATATCTACACCCTAGAGTTCGTCGGCAGCGTCAGATGTGTATAAGAGACAACCTCACCGCCACCCTCCGCGCCCGCCAGCGCCTCGGTCCGGTGGCGGTGTTCGACCCCCAACACCTCGCCGAAGGCATCCCCGCCGGACTGCGCTGGTCCCCGGTACGCGGGTGTGAAAACCCGCTGACGGCGATGATCCGCGCCACCGGCCTCGCCGGGGCCACCGGCCTGTCCGCAGGTGGCGTCGAATCCGGCGGGTTCTGGGAAGGCAAGACCCGTACCGCGCTCCAAGCCCTGCTGCACGCCGCGGCCCTCGACCACCGGCCGCCGGCAGAGCTGTTCCGATGGACTCTTGACCCCTCCGCCGCCGCCGAAGCCGTCGCCATCCTCGCCAACAGCACCCAGGCGGCGACCGGCTGGGCTGACTCCCTCGGGGCGATGATCGACTCCGACCCTAAGACCCGCGACTCCATCTGGCAGGGCGTCGCCCTCGCCCTCGGAGCCCTGGCAGACCCCCGCGTCCTCGACGCCGTCTCCCCAGGACCGGGTGAGGGCTTCGACCCCGAACGTTTCATCCACGAGCGCGGAACCCTCTACCTACTCGCCACCGGCGCCGGCGCCGGCGCATCCGCCGCCCTGGTCGCCGCGTTCGTCGAAGACCTCATCGAAACCGCCCGCCGCATCGCCGCACGCTCACCCGGCGCACGTCTCGACCCGCCCCTGCTGCTCGCACTGGACGAGATCGGCAACCTCGCCCCCCTCCCAAGCCTCCCGACCCTGATGGCCGAGGGCGGCGGCACCGGCATCACCAGCCTGCCCGTCCTCCAGTCCCTCGCCCAAGCACGGAACAAGTGGAATGACAACGCCGCCGGCGCAATCTGGGACGCCAGCATCGTCAAAATTATCCTCGGCGGCGCCTCCAACAGTCGAGACCTCCAAGACCTGTCCACCCTCGTCGGTGAACGCGACGAGTACACCGACTCCATCACCGTCGGCGATCACGGCACCCGTTCCAACCAACGCTCCATCCGCCGCGTCGCAATCCTGCCCCCGGATCGGATCAGGACATTGCCGTTCGGCACCGGAGTGACCTTGCTGCGCTCGGCGGCACCGATCGTGACCGATCTACGCGCCTGGCCGTCCCGGACGGACGCGGCCAGGTTGAAGGCCGACCGCGCCGAGATCGAAGCCCTCCTCCAACGCCCTGCTCCCTGATCCGGTGCTGGAGTTGCGTGTGCACCTACCTGACAGGAGCAGCCCCGACTCGCGGGGACGCGGCCGATGTCAGGAAGGAATAGTCCGATGGCTATCCGCACGCAACAGTCCATCTCCGGGTTCATCGCCACCGATCCACAGCTGACCTACACCGAGCGCGGCGAGGCACGCTTCTACGCCCGTTTCGGGCAGGAGAACTACCGGCGCGAACAGGACGGATCTTTCACCAAGGGGGAGCCAACCTTCGGCAACCTCGTCATGTACCGGGCCACCGCCGAACGAGCCCACGAGCGGTTCGCCAAAGGCGACAACTTCGTCGCCGAAGGCTACGCCCACGACTACAGCTACGAGCGTGCCGGGCAGCACATCGACGGCGAGGAGTTCGTCGCCAAGAAGATCGGCCACGACACCGCCCGCACCCGCTACGACGTGGACCGCACGCCCCGCCGGGCAGGTGTCTCCGCAGAGCGCGACAGCCCGACCCGCGAGCAGAACCACGCCTTCGACCCTCCGCAAACCCGGCCGGCCGCCGACACGCCGGTTCTGGGCCACTGAACCGGAGAGGCCCAAGACGATGAACGAGCAGAGATCACGACCGGAGCCCGGCGACGTCGACCCCGACGAACTCGAACTCGACGACCTGAACGACCTGGACGACGACCCTGGCGGGGTGGCAGGCGATGAGGCCCTGGGCGGGCCGCCGCACCCGATCAACTGGAACCTGCTCTCCGCCCACGACCTGGAGCAGGAGTGGCTGGAACTGAACCGGTGGGTCGACTGGCTGCGTCGCACCTACGGGCTAGCCGCCGCAGTGATCCCGCCGTTCTGGCACCACCACCCGGAACTGGTCTGGGAGCTGTCCGCGCTGCACCTGCACTGGCTGTGCGCTTACGACCCCGAACAGAACGGCTCCGCACCCATCGGCTGGCACCGGGATTTTGCCGATGCCCGTCAGCGGCTGCGTGACTGGGTCGCCGCCTCCGGTACCCGCCTCGACCGCGACCGCCCGACACGGCAGACCACCTGGCCCGGCGAAGAGCCCGCACCACCGGTCGAAGACGTCCTCATCGAAGACCGGGACCACGAGTTCGTCGACTTCGTCGTAGACCAGGTCCGGCAACGCCAGGACGCCGAGGACGCATTCTTCGCCACCATCGACCAGGCCACCGGCGGACTCCGAGACCCCCGCAGGGACCGGTAGCGGGAACAGTGAACGGTGATGGTTCGCTCCTACCAGCGCAAGACCGACCGACCGGACTCTGATCGGTCGGTCTGGGTCCGGTATGAACGGCGCGAGGAGGTCAACGCGGAGAAGATCGCGGAAGTCCTCATCCGCCTCGCGCTGCGCGCCGCCGGCGAGAACACTGAGACCGGCCGTACCGGCGACTACCTTCGCGATCTGCTCACCCTCAGCGGTAGAATCGATCCTTAACACGACGATCACGGCGTCGCTGGCACCAATTCCTAAGCCCCTGATCTCGGGGGTGTTCTTCTCGCATACTGACGTGACCGCCACCCGGCGCCCAGACGCCCACCCCCCTGGGTTGGGTACCTGAAAGGCGGTCACCCCGATGACGCTCATCGACCTACCCTCCGGCCTTGACCTCGCAGCGCTGCGAGCCCTCGCCGCAGGAGCAACCCGGAAGCCGGTCCCGGCCGGCGAGGAGCCACTGGACGGGCTGGTCCCGGCGATCTCCTATCTGCGGGTCTCCACCAAGGACCAAGCCACCCGTAACGGCCTCGAAGAAGGCTTGTCCATCCCAGCCCAGCGCGAAGCCGCCGAGCGGAAGGCCGAGCAGCTCGGTGCGGTTATCGTCAAGGAGTTCATTGAGCCCGGCGAGTCCGCAAAGACCGCCCACCGGCGGGCGTTACAGCAGATGCTTGACTACATCGCCGCGAACCCGGTGCGGTACTGCATCATCAACAAGGTCGACCGGCTCGCCCGCAACCGGCTCGATGACGCGATCATCCACACCACGCTGCGCGGGGCGAACATCACCCTCGTCTCGGTCACCGAGAACATCGACGAGTCCCCATCTGGGATGTTCATGCACGGCATCCTTGCCTCGATGGCCGAGTTCTACTCCCTCAACCTCGCCCAGGAAGTCGTCAAGGGCATGGTCCAAAAGGCCACTATCGGCGGCACCCCAACCAAAGTACCGCTGGGCTACCTCAACGTGCGGAGCACCGACGCCAAAGGCCGCGAGGTCCGAGACGTCGAACTCGACTCCGAGCGCACGGACCTGATCCGGTTCGCGTTCACCGCCTATGCCACCGGCGATTGGTCACTCTCATCCCTCGCCCGTGAACTGGAGGCCCGCGGCCTGACCACCCGGCCCACACCTGCCCAGCCGGCCAAGCCTGTCACGACGACCGGGCTGCACAAGATTCTGACCAACCCCTACTATCAGGGCACCGTCACCTTCCGCGGCATCACCTACGACGGTGCACATACGCCGCTCGTCGACGCTGAGACCTGGCTGCGCGTCCAGACTCAGCTCGACGCGAAGAACGCCGTCGGGGAACGGCCGCAGAAGTACGACCACTACCTCAAGGGCAGCCTGTACTGCTCATGCGGCGCCAAACTCATGATCGAACGGCCTCGGGACAAGCAAGGTGACCGCTACGAGTACTTCACGTGCACTGGCCGGCGTCGGAAGAAGAACGGCTGCACCCGCTCCGCGATTCTGGCCAGCCGCCTCGAAGAACGCATCGAAACCACATACAGCAGCAACGGGCTCACCGAGGATGAGGCAACGCACGTCCGGGCGGTGTTGCATCAGGTGTTCGACCAGCTCGAAGCCTCCAGCGACGACGAACGCGTCCTGCTGACCAACCAGCGCAACAAGCTCGAAGCTGAACGGCTCAAGCTCGTCCAAGCCCACTATGCCGACGCGATCCCGCTGGACCTGCTCAAGAGCGAACAAGATCGCATCCGCACGAGCCTCGACGCGACCACGAACCGGCTCGACAGCCTCGCGACCACCTACACCAGCGCCCGTGGAGGCCTCGACCAGATCATCGGCATCCTCACCGATCTCGGCGACCTCTACAGCAAGTGCGAACCTTCTGAACGCCGCATCCTGAACCGCGCCCTGTTCAAGCGGATTGTTGTGGACGAGGACGAGAACACCACGTTTGTCCCGGCAGAGCCTGCCGCCAGCGTCCTCGCGTCCGGCAGCAGCAGCACCGCAGACGAGACCGGCCCGGACAAGAACCTGCCCCGCCATCAGACGGGGCAGGTTTCGATCTTCTCAACTTACGTGGACCTGAGGGGACTCGAACCCCTGACCCCCTGCATGCCATGCAGGTGCGCTACCAGCTGCGCCACAGGCCCATCTTCGCTGCCTGACTCGGCAACCTGATCAGCATACTACGCACCGGCGGGCGGGTGCCAAATCGCCCCACCGGGCCGGGTGTGTCGCCTCGCCTAGCCCCTGAGACGTGCGCCGTCAACCGGATCCGACACCGGACCGGGGCGCGCTAGATTCGCCGGACACGGCGCGCACGACGTCGTCACGAAGAGGAGCGATCATGTCGAACCCCACCCCGAACATGCTTCCCGAAGACCCCGACCTCGAAGAGAACGAAGCCGTTCCGACCCGCGAGGTGGACGGCGAGGTCGAGCTGGATCCGGACGCCGATCCCGACGGGATCGACAGCATCGACGCCGACCGCCTGGCATCCGGCGCCGCAGACGCTGACGACGCCTGGTCAGGCGACGAGCGCGTCGACTGACGCTGGGCGGCGACGCCCGCGATCACTCCCCCGCGGCGGGCGCGGGGAGCTCGATGGGAACGACCGGGCAGTCCTTCCAGAGACGCTCGAGACCGTAGTACACCCGCTCCTCGGAGTGGAAGACGTGCACAACCAGGTCGCCGAAGTCCAGCAGCACCCAGCGCGACTCGGCACGGCCCTCGCGGCGCACTCGACGGTGCCCGGCTTCGAGAAGCTGGTCCTCGATCTCGTCGGCGATGGCGGCGACGTTGCGCTCGCTGTTTCCGGTCACGAGCAGGAAGATGTCGACGAGCGGCAGCGGCTCGGAGACGTTCAGGGCAAGGAGGTCCTCGCCCCCCTTCGCGTCAGCTGCACGAGCGGCGATCTGCAGCATCTCTGCGGCGGTTTCTGGGGATTGCATCAACCGAGGACTCCTGTGGTGAAAGCGATGATCAGCGACGCGGCCAGCGCGAGCGCGAGACCCCCGGCGACGATCGCGAGGGTGAGAGTGAGCTTGCTGCCCTTGTCGGGCACGGGGGGACGGATGACTTCACCGGCGGGCTTGGAGGTGCTGATCGCCGAGCTCGCGGCGATGGGCGTCGGCGACGACGCCGGCGCGAGCTCGCCGTCGATGAGCACGGCATCGATGTCTTTGCCGTCGGTGGTGCCGAGCGCGTGACCCTGCGAGCCCATGCCGTCCGGCAGGGCGTAGGTGCCGGTGATCAGCAGCTCGCCGGTCGATGCTACGGGCCCCGAGAGCGACCCGGCGCCGGGCGACGGCGTGAAGATCAGCGTGCTCGCGGTCTTGTGCGAACCGCCCGATCCGGTATCGATCAGATCGTCGAATGCCGTGGGCGTGGCCGGCCCGGACGGGGACCGCTTGACGCCGATGCCGAACGCGGCTCCGACCATCGGGCGCTCGGGCTCGACATCCGCATCGCCATCCGTATCCGCGTCCGCCTGGTCTTCTTCGTGATCGCGGGCGGGTGACGCGCTCGGCAGGCCGGCGTCGGAGGTGGTCGACTGCGCCGGCTGCGGCGCGAAGACCGGGACGCTTCCGTCGCGGACGGATCCCGCCGCAGCGGCCGCCTCGGCGACGGGTACGTCGACGATCAGCTCGGCCACGACCGGTTCCTGCACCACGGTCTCGTCGACCACCGGTTCTTCGACGACGGTTGCTTCGACGACCGGCTCGGCCACGACCGGCTCGGCGACGGGCTGAGCGGCGACCGGCTCTTCGGCAGCGGACTGCGGTGCGATGGAGTCGACGGGGCCGGAATCCGTGCGGCCGCGCTGCTTGGCACGCGCGGCGCGGCGGGTCAGCGGCGCCGACGAGGCGGCCGAAGATGCCTGCACTGCTGCACCCGGCTCAGCTGCGGCGCGCTCGGCGGCGTGCGACTCGACCGAGTCCGTCTCGGCGGACCGGTCGCTCGGCGTCTCAGCCTGCGCCGCCTGCGCGGCGGCTGCGTCCTCGCTGCTGACGACCGGTGTCGAGCCGGTCAGGCGGAGCTCACGCAGCTGCTTGCGCGTGAGGGTGTGCCCGTCCTCTTCAGTGCTCATGCCTTGCTCCGATACAGATGATGCTTCGCGATGTACTGGACCACGCCGTCCGGGACCAGGTACCAGACGGGCTGGCCGTCGGCGATGCGCTCGCGGCAGTTCGTCGACGAGATCGACAGCGCCGGCACTTCGAGCTGACTCACGTCGTCGGTGGGCAGTCCGTCCGTGCTCAGCACGTGCCCCGGACGGGAGACGGCGACGAAGTGGGCGAGGTCCCACAGTTCATCATGGTCTCTCCAGCTGAGAATCTGCGCCACGGCGTCCGCGCCGGTGATGAAGAACAGCTCGGCGTTCGGACGCTGCGCCTTCAGATCGCGCAGCGTGTCGATGGTGTACGTCGGCCCGTCACGATCGATGTCGACGCGGCTGACCGTGAAGCCGGGGTTCGAGGCCGTCGCGATGACCGTCATCAGATAGCGGTGCTCGCTCGGCGAGACGTGCTGCTTCTGCCAGGGCTGGCCGGTGGGCACGAACACGACCTCGTCGAGGCCGAAGGAGTGCGCCACCTCACTCGCCGCGACCAGGTGACCGTGGTGAATGGGGTCGAACGTGCCACCCATCACGCCGATGCGCGGTGCCCGAGCGCTGGAATCGTGCATGCGGTCCTAGTGGCCGTGGCCGTCCTTGCCGTGCTTCAGGGCGTACGCCTCGGCCTTGGCCGCGTGGCGGTTCGCGACGTTGCGGAACGACAGCGTCACCAGGCCCATCGCGGCGAAGACGATCGCGGCGATGACACCGAAGATGAAGGTCTCGGCGGCCACGTTGCCGTGGTACTCCGTCTCGGCTGCGGCCATCGCGATCTGGGCGATGAGGTTCATCCTGACTCCGTTCCTGACATGGCAAGCAAACGCCTGTCCATTCTAGTCCTCAGCCGCGGATCTGGCCGGACCCGCGCGCGAGCCACTTCGTGCTCGTCAGCTCGCCGAGGCCCATCGGGCCGCGCGCGTGCAGCTTCTGCGTCGAGATCCCGACCTCGGCGCCGAACCCGAACTCGGCGCCGTCGGTGAAGCGGGTGGAGGCGTTGACCATCACGACCGCGGAATCCACTTCGGCGAGGAACCGTTCCGCGTTGCGGGTGTCGGTGGTGATGATCGACTCGGTGTGTCCGGTGCTGTATCGGCGGATGTGCGCCAGCGCCTCGTCGAGATCGTCGACGACCTTGATCGCGATCTCCAGACCGAGGTACTCGGCCGCCCAGTCCTCCTCGGTGGCCGGGATCGTGCCCGCGACGAGACCGGCGACCATGTCGTCGCCGTGGATGGCGACGCCCTCGCTGAGCAGCGCGCTCGCGATCACCGGGATGAGCTGGGGAGCGGCCTGGCGGTGCACCAGCACGGTCTCGACCGCGTTGCACACGCTCGGGCGCTGCACCTTCGCGTTCAGCACGATGTCGCGCGCCCAGTCCATCGGCGCCGACTCGTCGATCACGATGTGCACCACCCCGGCCCCCGTCTCGATGACCGGCACGGTGGATTCGGTGACGACGGTCTCGATCAGCGCGGCGCTGCCTCGCGGCACGAGCACGTCGATCAGACCGCGCGCGTGCATCATCGCCTTCGCGCCGTCGCGACCGAAGTCGTCGACGCTCTGGATCGCTTCGGGGCTGTCTCTTATACACATCTGACGCTGCCGACGAACTCAAAAAAAAAACATCACCAGCATCTACATAATCTACAGCTACCTGAGATGTCAACATGTAGTTCGATAAACATACAC
>NZ_MJIR01000104.1:0-3142 GCF_001878835.1 Microbacterium sp. AR7-10
CTCGGCGAGGGAGGTCGGTGTCGCCCTTTGGAGGGCGGGAAGGCCGGGGGCCGTGCGGTCGAGGGAAGCGGGGGCATCGGCGCCGGCTCGGGTGGCGTCGCTCACGGTTTCCCCCTCGTCGCCGCGATGGGGCGGAAGCCAGCATACCGGCGTCCGCCCCCGCGGCTCCGCGCCTGCGCCTCGGCGCGCGCGACTCGACGCCCGCGGCTGGCGGATGCGCCCGCGGCGGCGCACGACACTCTGCAGCGTGTCGCGCACGGGCGCGCCGAGGACGAGCCCGAGGGACGCACCGGATGCCAGGGCCAGTCCCACCGCGCCCGCCTGCAGCAGGTCGGCGAAGCCGAGGATCAGCGAGATCGGGTCGTCCTGCGCCTCGACGATCCCCAGCAGTCCGCGGTACACGACAGAGCCGGGGACCATGGGGACGATGGCGGCGGTGGTCACTGCGATGGACGGCACGTGCAGTCGGTGCGCGATGAGCGTGCCCACGAAACTCGCGATCAGCGCGCCGGCCGCACTGGCGATGGGCACGCCGAACCCGCCGGCCGCGCCCGCGCTGAACCCGCCCCACGCAATCGCACCGAGCACCGCCGAGACGAGGATCGTGCGCGTCGTCGCGCCGTTCCACACCGCCACGGTCACGGCGATCAGCACGACACCCGCCACCTGCATCGAGCCGGGGCCGAGTGCCGGCGGCTCGGTCGAGAGCGTGAAGCCGATCCCCAGCCGCTGCGCGAGGGCCACTCCGCCCACGATGCCGACGACGACGCCGAGGGTGAGCAGCGCCAGATCCAGGATGCGCCCGCCCGCGGTGAGCGCGAAGCCGTCGATCGCGTCCTGCGCGGCTCCGACGACCGACATCCCGGCGAGCATGAGCACGATCCCTGCGGCGACGATCACGGCGACGCCGGCCTGGTCGAAGGGTGCGACGCCCTGGCTGCGCAGCACGTTCGCCGCTGCGGCGAACGCCGTGACCACCAGCGCCCCTGCCGCCTGCGAGAAGAAGAACGGCACGTGCATCCGGGCCATCCACCGCTGCGTGAGCGCAGCTCCGCACGCGGCGAGGAACGCGATGAGCGTGGTGATCCACGACGCTCCGTAGAGCAGGCAGACGCCGACGGCGAGCAGCCCCTGCGCGAGCACGATCACGGTCGGGCGGTATCGGAAGGGCATGCGCCGGATGGCATGGAAGCGCACCCGCGCCTCGGGCAGGGCCAGCCCCGCCTCGATGTCGACCACGAGCGCCTGCAGCTGCTGCAGCTTCGCGTGGTCGGGAACGGGCGCGCGCACCACGCGGATCGCCGTGAAGGGCGGATCGGACTCGCCGCCCTGGTACGACACGGCGATCGAGTTGAAGGTGATGTCGACGTGCACCGGGCGGATGCCGAGCGCGGCTGCCACTCGCGTGGCGGAGAGCACGACCTCGTTTGCTGCCGCGCCGACGGCGATGAGCGACTCCGCGATGCGCATCGCGAGCTCGATCACGCGCCGGGCGTACATCTCGTCGACCGAGAGGATCGCCTGGGTCTCCGGTCGCGATGCGGCGTCGACGCGGATCGCCTCGACCAGACGCATACGCCAGTTCTTCTGGGCAGCCATCACTCCATCCTCACACGCGGCGAAGCCGGCGGGCCTCCAGGATCAGAGCTGCGACGTCGCGGCGGACGGATCGTTCAGCACGGCCTCGAAGGCCAGCTCGGCGGGCGCGATCTGCATGAGGTGCGAGCGCATGCGGGCGCGCTCGAGTCGCACGGTGCGACCCTCCGACCCCACCGGTTGCAGGCGCACCGCCTCGGAGAGCCGCTCGCGGCTGGTGGCCAGCAGCACGCCCAGGTAGCCGGAGAGCACGACCATCTCGGGAGCGAACGCGTTGACGAAGTTCGTCAGCGCCACCGAGAGCACATCGACCTGCCTGGCGACCTCGGCGAGCACGACCGGGTCGCGCGCGACGCTCAGCTCGATGTCGAGCTCGTCCTCGTCGAGTCCCCGGCGGCCGAGAAGCGCGAGCACGGTGGCGGGGTTCACCTCCACCTGCAGGCATCCGCGCCGCCCGCAGCTGCACAGGGCGCTGGAGGGGTTGACCACGGTGTGACCGAATTCGCCGGCGAAGCCGGAGGTGCCCCGCAGCAGTGATCCATCGATCACGAGGCCGCCGCCGATGCCGCTCATCGACCCGCTCAGGTAGAGCACGTTGCGCACCCCGCGGGCCACACCGAAGCGCGTCTCGGCCATCGCGCCCACGCTCGCATCGTTGCCCACGGCCACGGGCATCCGAAGCACGTCGCTGAGACGATGCGCGAGCTGCTCGCGCCGCCAGCTCAGCGGCGGCGAGAGCAGCACCGTGCCCCGCGAATCGACGAGCCCCGGCACCGCGACCCCCGCGCCGACCAGCCGGTAGTGACGATCGATGTCGGCCCGCATCCCGTCGACGAGCGAGGCCACGACGTGCGCGAACCGCCGCGGGCTCGGCGGGGATGCCAGATCGTGCCGCACCCGCGAGTGCACCGCCGATCCGAGCCCGACCAGCGCCACGGAGATCGCGCGTGGATCGACGACGATGCTCAGCGCCACGACGTCGTCGTCGGCGGCGACGCCGAGGGACGGACGCCCGACGCGCCCGGTGGGTTTGACCGACTCCTCCCGCACCAGGCGCAGATCCAGCAGCTCCTGCACGAGAGCGGTCACCGTCGAGCGGTTCAGCCCCGTGACGGCACCGATCTCGGATCGCGACTGCGCACCGGCGGCATGCACGAGGTGCAGCACCGCGGAGAGGTTCTGCGCCCGCACGTCCTCGTTCGTCGTGCGCGTCACGGCGACAGGTGCGGGCGATGCTCCGCGGCCGACCGCGGGTAGGTCGTCGATCATGCTCGTTCGACCGCCATGTGCGACATGAGCAGCTCCTGGGTGGCATCGCGTCGCGCGATCTCGGCGGTGATCCGCCCATGCGCGAGGGTGTAGATGCGGTCGGAGAGCCCGATGACCTCGGGCAGCTCCGACGAGATGACGATGATCGCCTTGCCCTGCGCCGCCCGCTCGTTGATGAACCCGTAGATCTCGTACTTGGCGCCTGTCTCTTATACACCTCTGAAGCTTCCGACGAACTCTAGGGGGTACCTCTCGGGGGCTGTCGGCTGCATCACAC
>NZ_MJIR01000105.1:0-2350 GCF_001878835.1 Microbacterium sp. AR7-10
CTGTCAACGATCTTATGTCCTCGTATTAACCTACCTGGTAGTTTCCTACATTCTATTTGTTGTCTCTGCTTTTCTCGGTCTCGTTGTTCTTTTTTTTTTTTTTTAGATGTGTATAAGAGACAGCCTTGGCGATCTCGATGAGCTGCTGCTTGCCGACACCGAGCTGCCCGACGATCGTCGTCGGGTTCTCGTTCAGGCCCACGCGAGCCAGCAGCTCGGCGGCCTGGGCGTTGACCTCGTGCCAGTCGATGAGGCCGCCGCGACCGAGGATCTCGTTGCCGAGGAAGATGTTCTCGGCGACTGTGAGCTGCGGCACGACCGCCAGCTCCTGGTGCACGATGACGATCCCCTCGGCTTCGCTGTCGGCGAGGGAGCGGAACGCGACCTGGCGGCCCTCGAGCTCGATCGTCCCCTCGAAGCTGCCGTGCGGGTGGACGCCGCTGATGATCTCCATCAGCGTGGACTTGCCGGCGCCGTTCTCGCCGCAGATCGCGTGCACCTCGCCACGGTGGACGTCGATGGAGACGCCGGAGAGCGCGACGACGCCGCGGAATCGCTTCGTCACGCCCGTCATCCGCAGAAGCGGTTCAGCCATCGAGATCACCTCTGCGTTGCTCGGCTTCCGGAATGATATCGAATCGGTTAATTTGTTCGCAGGCGCCACAGATTTATTTGTCCGCAGGCACCTCAATATGCAATGCTCCGAGAGCGGCGTCAGCGCCTCCCGGAGACGACAGTGCAGTCCGCCGCATCAAGCCACCTTTCGAGGAAGAGAGATCGCAATGAGAAACACCGTCCTGCGCACCTTCGCGGCCACCGGCGCCTTCGCCCTGGCTCTGGGTCTTGCCGCATGCTCCAGCAGCGCCGAGCCGGGCTCCGGCTCCGGCGGTGACGGCGCCGCAGAGGACATCCTCGTCGGCGTCGCCATGCCGACCGAGACCTCCGAGCGCTGGATCGCCGACGGCGACGCCGTCAAGTCCCAGCTCGAGGAGCTCGGCTACGAGGTCGACCTCCAGTTCGCGAACGACGACATCCCGCGTCAGCAGCAGCAGCTCGACCAGATGATCACCAACGGCGCCGACATCCTCATCGTCGCGTCGATCGACGGCACCGCGCTGGCGACCCAGCTCGACAACGCCGCCAGCAAGGGCATCCCGGTCATCGCCTACGACCGGCTGATCAACGGCACCAAGAACGTCGACTTCTACGTCACGTTCGACAACTACAACGTCGGCGTGCAGCAGGCGCAGAGCCTGCTGCAGGGTCTCGGATACCTCGACGCCGACGGCAAGGAGACCGACCTCGCCGACAAGAAGATCATCGAGGTGTTCGCCGGTTCGCCCGACGACAACAACGCCGGATTCTTCTTCGACGGCGCGATGGACACCCTGAAGCCCTACCTCGACGACGGTCGCCTGACCATCGGCTCGGGCCAGAAGGACTTCGACACCGTGTCGACGCTGCGCTGGGACCCGGCCGTCGCGCAGAAGCGCATGGAGGACCTGCTGACCAGCACCTACGACGGCGGCTCGAAGCAGCTCGACGGTGTGCTCTCCCCCTACGACGGACTGTCGCGCGGCATCATCACCGCCCTCGAGAACGCGGGCTACGGCTCGACCATCGAGGCGGGCCTCCCCGTCGTCTCCGGTCAGGATGCGGAGATCGCCTCGGTGAAGATGATCGCCGACGGCGTGCAGTACGCCACCATCTTCAAGGACACCCGCAAGCTGGCCTCCCAGGCCGTGACCGCTGCGGAGTCCTTCGCCGACGGTGACAAGCCCGAGGCGAACGACACCGAGACCTACGACAACGGCGAGAAGGTCGTCCCGTCGTTCCTGCTCGAGTCCGACATCGTCGTCAGCGACAACATCCAGTCCCTGCTGATCGACTCGGGCTACTGGACCGAGGCCGAGGTCGCAGCCGGCGTCGCCGAGTAATCACTCGCACGAATACCACGGGGTTCGCCGCGCACCATGAGCTGCGCGGCGGATCCCGTGGGTCCGCGCTTCCAGAGACAGGAGCACCGATGTCCGACGTCATCCTCGAGATGCGCAACATCACCAAGAACTTCCCCGGCGTCAAGGTTCTCAAGAGCGTGAACCTCAGCGTCGAGCGTGGCCGGATCCACGCCATCTGCGGCGAGAACGGCGCCGGCAAGTCCACCCTCATGAAGGTGCTGTCGGGCGTCTACCCGCACGGCACGTACGAGGGCGACATCATCTTCGACGGCGCCCCACAGGAATTCGGAGCCATCAAGGACTCCGAGCGCGCCGGCATCGTCATCATCCACCAGGAGCTGGCCCTCGTGCCCTACCTCTCGGTGGCCGAGAAACTCTTCCTCGGCACAGAG
>NZ_MJIR01000106.1:0-18406 GCF_001878835.1 Microbacterium sp. AR7-10
AAGATATATGATCCGGTCTCGTGGGTTAGGAGATGTGTATTTTTTTTTTAAGATGTGTATAAGAGACAGGAGGTTGTCCGGCCGGGTGCTGGTGGTAACGACGGCGCCGGGAGCGTCGAGGATGGCCGGGATGACGATGTGCAGGCCTTTGCCGGAGCGTGGCGGGCCGATGAGCAGGATCGAGTCTTCCACGCTCGCCCACACTTCCCGGCCCTTGGAGGTCCCGATCCGATAGCCGACATAGACCGTCGTGACGGTGATATGGCCCTCCGGTTCGCTGCCACACAAGACATTCGCGCTCAGGACCACCACATCGCCCGCGCTGACTGGTTTCTGCCCGAACTCACTGAACAGGATCGCCGAACCCGACCGGACAACGATCACCTTCACGCAGTCATAGGCCACCGGACCCACCGGGGAATGCACTGTCCTGGTTCGAGCAAGGATCGGAGAAAACCGGCGACGACTGGCACCCGCAGGGGGTGCGGCGTTGCTCTCGGCCGCGGGCGATCCCATCAGTCGTTTTCGCTATCAGCCCAGCCCACATCATTACGTGCCAAGGACGAGGTTCGCGCCCTCGTTAGCGACGACGCAGATCGGGCCATGATGGACGCGTTGCGTAAGGGCATCCGCAGTACACAACTCGTCTCCACGCCCGGCATCGGCTGATCAGCCTTCGGGAACCACGACGACCTTGCCGGCGGCGTGCCCGGTCTCCACGGCCGCGATCGCCTGACCTGCGTCATTGAGGTCGTACTGGGTGTCGGCATGGGGGTCGACCAGCCCGTACTGGATCACCTCGGTGATCTTCCCCATGGCCTCACTTGTACGTGCCAAGGCCCGGCCGCCCAGCTCGACTGCGACGTCCGGATCGGCCGCGGAGATAATCCGGACCGGATCGGCCACCAGGTCGGCGACGGCACGCAGGACGTCACCGCCGACGAGGTCGACGATCAGGTCGACTCCTTTAGGGGCGACTTCTCGCACGCGATCGGCCACGCCCGAACCGGATTCGATGAAGACGGCACCGGCAGATTCGACCAGTCCCCGCTTGGCTGCGCCGGCCACGCCGAGCACCGTGAACTCGTGTACTCGGCCGATCTGCGCGGCCGTCAGCCCCACCCCGCCGCCGGCGCCCAACAGGAGCAGGGTCTGGCCTGGTTCGAGTTCGATTTGGTGGGTGGCGTCATAGGCGGCGGCTGCCGCCACCGGAATGGTGGCGGCGTCGATGAAGGAGATCTCCTCGGGCTTGGCCACAGCGGTGGATGCACTCAAGAGCGTGTGCTCGGCCAGTCCGCCCTGCCCGGGCGCTACCAGGCCGAGCACCTCATCGCCCACGGCGAAGCCTTCAATCCCGTCGCCCACGGCGATGACCACGCCGGCGGCCTCACGGCCCATCGGCGCCGGCAACGACCACTTGCGTCCCAGTCGGCCCTCGCGCATCTTCCAGTCCGCTGGATTCACACCGGCGGCCCGGACCTCGATGGCCAGTTCCTCGTGTCCGGGCTCCGGAACAGGTCGGTCGATCAGCTGCTGGGTTTCGGGTCCGCCGTAGTCGGTAAAGACGTAGACCTTGGACATGAATGCGATCTCCTTCTGATCTGAGGCTGAGTGGTGGGTCTTGGTGCGTAGATAGCGTGACGATGAGCGTCAGTGCCGAGGGGGCTCGTCCTCACCGGCGGCTTCGGCGGCGTCGGCTTCCTCCCGGGTCGCGAAGGCGGCGCCGGCAGCATGCTCCGGAGGGCTGTAGATGGTGTAGAGCACCAACGGCTCGTCCCCAGTGTTGCGGAAGTTGTGCCGGGCTCCGGCCGGTACCGCGCACTGGTCACCGGCATCGATGGGATGGGTATGGCCGTTGAGATCGGCTTCGCCGGCTCCGGAGACAAACGTCAGGATCTGGTCGGTGTGCTCGTGCACCTCGTCACCAATCTGGCCGCCGGGCGGGATGGTCATCACCACGATCTGGGCGTGTTCACCGGTCCACAGCACCTTCCGGAAGTCGGGGTTGTCCCGGGCCACGTCAGCGATGGTGAAATGCTCGACGTTGTCTCCCAAGGTGAAGTTCTTTCCGTTCATGATTGCTCTCCTCCAGTTGCGTTTCTCGGTTTCGGTATTCGGGTGGTTGTTGTGAATTTGTCGGTGTGCCCCGCGTCGGAGATCGGTAGCGGTTCGTTGCCGCCCCCGCGGGTTCGATGTCAGGCGTTGACCTGTTGCGCCGCTGTTCCGCTGGTCCTCTCGCTCTTCGGCATCGCGGTGGAGCCCCGGGCGTTGCGCAGCAACCGCATCGCGTTGGCGATGACCACCAGTACGGAGGCTTCGTGAACGAGCATGCCGATCGACATGGTCACCCCGCCGGCGAAGACGCCGGCCAGCAGCAGCACCACGGTGATCAGGGCGATCGCGATGTTCTGCCGCATCACGGACACGGTTCGCTTCGCCAAGCCGATAGCTTCCGGCAGCTTCAGCAGGTTGTCGCCCATCAGGGCGATGTCCGCGGTCTCCACGGCCACAGCCGAGCCGGCCGCCCCCATCGCCACCCCGATGTTCGCGGTGGCCAGGGCCGGGGCGTCGTTGACGCCGTCGCCGACCATGGCGATGGTGTGGCCCTCTTGCTGCAGCTGCGCGACCACGTCCAGCTTGTCCTCGGGAAGCAGGGAGGCGTGGATCTCGTCGATCCCGGTGGCCTTCCCGATGGCCTCAGCCACCAGCCGGGTGTCACCGGTGAGCATGACCACCTTCTCCACGCCGGCCCGGTGCAAGCGGGCGACCATCTCGGGCGCATCCTGTCGAATCTGATCGGCCACGGCGACGACACCGATCACCTTGTCATCGACGGCCACGATCATCGGCGTCTTGCCCTCAGCGGCCAGCGATTCCGCGGCCTGGGCGGCACTGCCGTCATCGACAACGCCGTACTGGAGCAGCAGCGGCGGATTACCGATCAGCACCCGACGACCGTCGACGTCAGAGACGATGCCCTTGCCGGGGACCGGCGTGACACTGCCGGGGATGCCGTGCGGGCCCACTCCCTCGGCCTGGGCAGTGTCCAGGATGGGACGGGCCAGCGGGTGTTCGGAGCCGGCCTCCGCGGCCGCAGCCCAGCGCAGCACCTCGCTGCGCTCCAGTGTGGAATCCAGGACGACCACATCGGTCAGCTGAGGGCGTCCCTCGGTCAGGGTGCCGGTCTTGTCCACGGCGACCGCGGAGATCTTCGCCGAGGTCTCCAGGAATTCGCCGCCCTTGATCAGGATGCCGTTGCGGGCGGCGCGGCCGATACCGGCCACGATCGCGACCGGGATGGAGATCACCAGGGCGCCGGGGCAGCCGATGACCAGCAGGGTCAGAGCCAGCACCACGTCACCGGAGACCAGACCGGCCACCAGGGCCAGCACCATCACCGCAGGGGTGTACCAGCCGGAGAAGCGGTCGATGAACGCCTGGGTGCGGGCCTTGGCGTCCTGGGCCTCCTCCACCCGGTGAATGATCCGGGCCAGCGTGGTATCGGCACCGATGCCGGTGGCCAGCACCTGCAGGAACCCGCCGCGGGAGACGGTGCCGGCGAAGACCTGTCCGCCCTTGGATTTCTCCACCGGGATCGACTCGCCAGTGATCGAGGCTTCATCGATGGCGCCGGTACCCGAGACGACTTGACCGTCGACGGGCACCTTCGCCCCGTTCTTGACCAGCACGATCTCGCCCATCCTTACCTGCGCGGCAGGGACCTCCTGTTGCTGACCATCGCGCACGACGGTCGCGGAATCCGGGGCGACAGCGACCAGTTCGGCCAGTGCCGAACGCGTCTTGTTCAAGGTGGCAGCCTCCAGAGCGTGGCCGACGGCGAACAGGAACGTCACCGCCGCGGCCTCCCAGAAGTTGCCGATGATGACAGCGCCGATGGCCGCGACCGACACCAGCAGGTCGATGCCGATGACCTTGGCGATCAGCGCGCGGACCGCCTTGACCACGATCCCGTAGCCGGCGACGGCGGCCGCGGCGATCATGAACACATCCCCGAGGGTGAAGACCGCGCTGGCATGCGTGGCGTGGCTGCCGGCGTCCAGCCACCACTGCGGGCTGACGGTGAGGTTGGCGACACCCCCGCCGAGCCACTGGAGGGCGAACGAGATGATGATGAGCACGCCGGACACGACGGGAACGGACCAGTTCCCATAGACCCATTTCTGGAGCCTGTTCACTTTCGGGTACGACCTTTCTGCGCTTTGAGCCGGCGTACCGGCAGAATGAAGGGAGAATGTGAGCGGGCCCCGTGGGGCCCGCTGGCCCGCTGGCGTTAGAAGGCCGCGGGCGTGGCCTTGTAGCCGGCCTTCACGACGGCGGCGACAAGGTCATCCACCGAAACGCGCTCGGCGTCGTGGTCGATCTCTATGCGGGCAGAGGCAAAGTGGACCTTGACGTTCTCGACACCCTTGAGGCGGCCGACCTGCTTCTCGATCTTGGCCACGCAGGAGGGGCAGGAAAAACCTTCCGCGCGCAGGATGGTGTGGGTTGTGGTCGCGGTGGTCATTGTGGAATCCTTCCGTCGTGGTGTTTCTTACTGACACCTTCACCGTAAGTTCGCCGCGCCGCGAACTCCTTGACATAGATCAAGTTCGCGGGGCTCCTGCCAGAGCGCCGCCCGCCCGTCCGTTACGGTCGCATCGAGCCGACGTGGGATAGACTTACGCCATGCCCGAGGACGACTTGTGCGTCACCCGCGTCCCGATCTTCCAAGGTCTCACCCCTCAAGAGCAGTTGCGCGTCGCGGACTTCGCCCGCCCGGTACTCGCCAAAAAGGGGGAGATCGTCTATGCGCCCGGACAGCCGGTCTCGCGCCTGCTGGTGATGCACAGTGGACAACTCAAGGTCAGCCACACCGCCGCCAATGGCCAGGAACAGATCCTGCGAACAGTGACCGACGGCGATGTCGTGGGTGAACGTGCCTTCCTGACGGGCCACCGTCCGAACGATCTCGCCGTCGCGCTGGAAGAGAGCAGGATGTGCGTGTTCGACCATGCCGACCTTGCAGTTCTGCTGGGCGATTATCCGGACATCAGTCAGCGGATGCTGCGGACGCTCTCGGACCGGCTCTCTTCCGTCGAGCGACTGCTGGCCGCCATCACCTCCAGCGATGTCAATGCCCGTGTCGCGGCATACCTCCTGGACCTACCCGGCACCATCCGGGACGGAGCGGCCACGGTGAGACTGCCGATGGCGAAACAGGAAATTGCGGCGTACCTCGGCACGACGCCGGAAACCCTGAGTCGACGCTTTGCCGCGCTCTCTGCCTCCGGCCTCATCGAATTGCACGGGCGGCGAGACGTCACGATTTTCGATATCGATGCGCTTGAACACGTAGCCACACCTCGATAGCCCGGTGCCGCTGCGGTATGGCGGCCTCCTGGGCAGTATCCGTTGCAGCTCGAAACCACCTTGCCCTTCTTGGAGTGGCATCACCTGTGTGAGCTGCTCCCGTACGAGCTTCCCCCCGGGGCGGGCGCAACGCGCGGCGAAAGGGCCGAGCTAAAGGCCGATATCTTGGTTTTGCGGTGGCAATGCCACAACCAGGGGGTGGTCCCGGCCGGTGTTGCCGAGCTTGGCAGCACCGCCTGGTGAACCAAGTTCGTCGAAGAATTCAACATTGGCCTTGTAATACTCGGCCCATTGGTCCGGGACGTCGTCCTCGTAATAGATGGCCTCAACTGGGCAGACCGGCTCGCAAGCGCCACAATCGACACACTCGTCCGGATGAATGTACAGCGACCGCTCTCCTTCATAGATGCAGTCCACCGGGCATTCCTCGACGCAGGCCTTGTCCTTGACGTCCACACAGGGTTGGGCGATTACGTAGGTCATGGGTCACTCTCCACGGGTTTGCTGGAAGGACGCGCTATTCCGGCGATGCACGTCTGACCTCCGACAGCGGCGTCCGCCATATGTCAGGGTCGGCCACGGGAAAACGGCGACCGGTGATCAGGTCGGGTTGGATGCGGATGAACCGGTTCTTCTCGCCACCCTGCCACGGAAAGAGTGGAAGATCCACGGTGTCCATCAGGTCGTGAACCTGGCTGATCGCGCCGGCGCGGCCCTTCGCCACGACACTCCATGCTTTGGAGGTCGATGGGTCGTATCCGTCGACCTCCAGGGCAACCGGGGCGTCGGATAACGCGCCGAAGACTTTCGTGCCCTCCCGGGACCGGAAAACTAGAGTCCCATGATCCACCGCATAATTGAGCGGGAAAATATCGGGGTGGTCCTCCACCCATACGGCGAGCCGGCCGACGGTGGTCGTGCGCAGCAGCGCCCAGCACGCATTGATCGGGAGTTCCTCTACATCCTGATTCGAATCCATCACCGCACCGTCCTTCCCGAAATCTTGCGTCGAGCCTGCCGGGTGGTGACTTCCTCCACGAGCAGGCCCAATGCGCTACCGAGCATGAAAACATCCCGGGCGATGCCCATTCCCGCCGGCGTAGGACGGATTCCGTCCTCCCGCGTCATCCCCGGCGTCTTCAGATACACCCGCAGCAGGGCCCCCGAGAACCCGGCCAGCCCGGCCGCAGCCACCCACGTGGGCACCAGCGGTGCGAGCAAAGCCGAACCCAGGAGGATCTCGCCGCCGGATAGCAGCTTCCCGAAAAGCACCGGGTCGACTCTCTTGAGCACAGGAAACGCGTTCGCTGCCTGGTCCCGCAGACCGGTCGCGCCCTCCACATCCAGTGAGCGCTTCGTGAACCCGGTGTTGAGGATGAACAGCCCACAGGCAGCACGGGGAGGAATATGGTGCAGGGGCGCCGACATGAGATCCTCCCTCGTCGTGGTACGACTCCGATTTCGTTTATTCGACCCTACGTCGGGGCACCCGGGCGGATACATGATGTACATCATCCTCCGCGATGTGCGGCAGGTACGGGGTGCTGCGAAGGGTGTCACTGATGTGGCGCAGTCGGCCGGATGGCGGTGACCGGCGTCGCATCTGGGCTACTGGTGATCGCGGTGCGTGAGACCGGAGAGCACGTCGTGGTTGAGCTGGGAGATCATGTCGAGCGGGATTCCCGCCGGGCAGACCGCTGTGCATTCGCCGATCTGAGTGCAGCCGCCAAAGCCTTCCGCGTCATGCTGGGCGGTCATAGCCCCTGCGCGGGCGTCGCGTTCAGGCTGTCCTTGGGGAAGCGATCCGAGGTGCGTGATCTTGGCGCCGAGGAAGAGCGAGGCGGACCCGTTCGGGCACGCTGCCACGCAGGCACCGCAACTGATGCAGGCTGCCGCGTCGAAGGCACGATCGGCATCCCTTCTGGCGACCGGCGTGGCGTTGGCGTCAGGTGCTGAACCGGTGGGGGCGCTGATGTAGCCGCCTGCCTGGACGATCCGGTCCAGGGCGCTGCGGTCCACGATGAGGTCCCTGATCACGGGGAACGCGTCGGAGCGCCAGGGTTCAATATCGATCGTGTCCCCGGCGGCGAAGTGGCGCATATGCAGCTGGCAGGTGGCAGTGAGTGCCTCCGGTCCATGGGCGAGGCCGTTGATCATCAGACTGCACATGCCGCAGATCCCTTCTCGGCAGTCACTGTCGAAGGCCACGGGATCATCACCGCCGAGGGTGAGCTGCTCGTTGAGCACGTCGAGCATCTCCAGGAACGACATGTCCGGGGAAATATCCTCGACTCCGTAGGAAACCATCCGGCCCTTGTCGTCGGGGTTCTGTTGGCGCCAAATACGCAAGGTGATGTTCATTTATAGCTCCTTTGTTGCAACTCCACATACTCGAATCCGAGTTCCTCTTTGTGCAGGCACGGTGGAGTCCCGGCGCCGGTGAATTCCCAGGCGGCGACATACGTGTACTCGTCATCCTTGCGTTGGGCCTCGCCCTCCTCGGTTTGGCTTTCGGCACGGAAATGGGCACCGCAGGATTCGTCACGGTGCAGAGCATCGATGCACATCAGTTCGGCGAGTTCGAAGAAGTCGGCGACCCTGCCGGCGCGCTCCAGCGCCTGGTTCAGCTCTTCGCCGTGCCCGGTGACTTTTACGTCGTTCCAGAACTGTTCCCTGAGCCCGCGGATCAGCGTGATGGCATGTTCAAGGCCTTGCGCGTTGCGCTCCATCCCGCAGCATTCCCACAGAATGCTCCCCAGCTCCCGATGGAACGAATCGACAGAGCGCTGGCCGTTTGTCTCCAGCAACTTCTCCAGGCGCTCACGCACCGCTGTCGCAGCTGCGACCGCTTCCGGGTGCGAGGCGTCGGTGCCGGCGGGGAGCGGATATGCGGCGAGATAATCGTTGATGGTGTTGGGCAGGATGAAGTAGCCGTCGGCCAGGCCTTGCATCAGCGCGCTCGCGCCGAGCCGGTTGGCCCCGTGATCGGAGAAGTTTGCTTCTCCGATCACGAACAGCCCGGGTATCGAACTCTGCAGGTCGTAGTCGACCCAGAGGCCACCCATCGTGTAGTGGGTGGCCGGGTAGATGCGCATCGGCACCTGGTAGGGATCTTCAGCCGTGATCTTCTGGTACATGTCGAAGAGGTTGCCGTACTTGCTCTCAATCGCGGCCCGGCCCAAACGTTCGATCGCGTCGGCGAAGTCCAGATAGACCCCGAGCCCGGTCGGGCCCACCCCGTGCCCGGCGTCGCATTGGTTCTTGGCCGCCCGAGAGGCGACATCGCGGGGAACGAGATTGCCGAACGCCGGGTATTGACGCTCCAGAAAATAGTCGCGTTCGGTCTCGGGGATCTCCCGGGTGTCACGGTCATCGCCGGCCTCCACGGGCACCCAAATGCGCCCGTCGTTGCGCAAGGATTCGCTCATCAGGGTCAGCTTCGACTGATGGGCGCCACTGACGGGAATGCAGGTGGGATGGATTTGAGTGAAGCAGGGGTTTGCGAACAGTGCCCCCTTGCGGTGGGCGCGCCAGATGGCTGTGGCATTGCAGCCCATGGCATTGGTGGAGAGATAGTAGGCATTGCCGTAGCCGCCCGAGGCCAGCACGACCGCGTCGGCGAGGTGGGTTTCGATGTCGCCGGTGACCATATCCCGGATGACCACACCCCTGGCCCGGCCGTCGATGACGATCAGGTCGAGCATTTCGTGTCGGGTGTGGACTTCCACGGTGCCGGCCTGGACCTGGCGTTCGAGCGCCTGGTACGCCCCGAGCAGCAATTGCTGGCCGGTTTGGCCGCGCGCGTAGAACGTCCTGGAGACCTGCACGCCGCCGAAGGAACGGGTGTCCAGGAGGCCACCGTATTCCCGGGCGAACGGTACCCCTTGGGCGACGGCCTGGTCGATAATCGACCCGCTGACCTGGGCCAGGCGGTAGACGTTGGACTCCCGGGAGCGGTAGTCCCCGCCCTTGACGGTGTCGTAGAAGAGACGTCGGATGCTGTCGCCGTCGTTTCGGTAGTCCTTCGCGGCATTGATCCCGCCCTGCGCGGCGATGCTGTGCGCCCGCCGGGGGCTGTCCTGGTAGCAGAAGCTCTTGACGTGGTAGCCGGCTTCCCCGAGGGTCGCTGCCGCGGAACCGCCGGCCAGGCCCGTGCCGATGACGATGACGGAGAGCTTCCTGCGATTGGCCGGGTTGACGAGCTTGGCCTCGAAGCGTCGCTTATCCCACCGGTCCTCGATCGGTCCACTCGGGGCCTTGGCATCGGCCAGAGGTGTGCCGAGGGTGTAAAGCGCGTCCATTAGCGAACCCATCCCATCTGAATCCAAAGCGGTGGGATCAGGAACCCTCCGATGATCACTGCCATCACGACGTAGGCCAGCTGGTTGAGCCGGCGCCTGCGCAGGATGCTTGTGTTGGCGCCCAGGGACGCGAATGCGCTCCATACCCCGTGGCGCAGGTGGAATCCCAACGCCACGAGGGCGATGACGTAGGAGAGCGTGACCCACCAGATGGAGAAGCCGTTGGTCATGCGTTCGTAGGGGCTCCCGGATGCTCCGCCTGGTGCAATGCTGTTCGCCGTCATGTGCAGCAGGTGGTAGATGGTGAAGAGCAGGATCACGATTCCGCCCCAGCGCATGGTGAAGGATGCGTAGCTGCGTTGCACACCGCGCCGGTTCCGGGTGGTCTGGTAACGCCAACCACCTTTGCCGCCTGTTGCCGACCGGGCCCGGTGCCAAAGCACAAATGCCGCGTAAATATGTGCGGCGACGCTGACGAGCAGAACGACCCGTACGATCCACAGTGCGCCGCTGTGCGGCAGCAGGGGGTATCCAATCGTGCGCAAGTAAGACGAGTACCCGTCGAAGGCTTCTTGCCCGGAGAAGATCTTCAGATTGCCGTACATGTGGGCGATCAGAAAGAGCACCATGATGAGGCCTCCAACAGCCATCATGGCGTGTAGCATCACCGAGGAGTCGAGTGTCATCCTCCGGCGGACCGGGGTTTTAGCGGTCATCTACCTCACCTTGGGGTCGTGGTGTTTGCCGACGGGGACCGACATCAGGTTTCCAGCAGGTGGCGGAGGACGTAGGGAAGGATTCCCCCGTGAAGGAAGTAGGCCTCCTCTGCGGGCGTATCAATCCGCAGCGTTGCGGTGACCTCCCTCGAATTGCCTTCGGCCTCAATACGCACGGTGACTTCCTTCGGGAGGCGGTCCCGGCCCTCCAGCCCGGTGATCGAGTAGACCTCTTCGCCGGTCAGGCCGAGCGAGTCGGCCGTGTCGCCTGCGGGGAACTGCAGGGGCAGCACGCCCATGCCGATGAGGTTCGACCGGTGGATTCGTTCAAACGATGATGCGAGGACGGCCTTGACACCAAGCAGCGACGTGCCTTTAGCGGCCCAATCGCGGGAGGAACCGGAGCCGTAGTCGGTACCGGCGATGATGATCAGCGGCACGCCGTCGGCAGAGTAGGAGGTTGCGGCGTCGAAAATGCTCTGCTGTTCGCCGTCGGGCCAGTGCCGGGTGAAACCTCCTTCAACTCCAGGTACGAGCTGGTTGCGCAGCCTCACGTTGGCGAAGGTGCCACGGATCATCACGTGGTGGTTGCCGCGGCGGGAACCGTAGGAGTTGAAGTTGGCCGGTTCCACATCCTGCTCGATGAGATATTGGCCGGCCGGGGAGTCCTGCCTGATGGCTCCCGCCGGGGAGATGTGGTCGGTGGTCACCGAATCCCCGAGCAAGGCGAGGACTCTGGCCCCCGTGATATCGCGGACCGGTGCCGGCTCAGCGGCCATTCCGTCAAAGTACGGTGGGCGCTGTACGTACGTTGACGTGTCGTCCCAGGAGAACCTGTCTCCTTCGGGAATATGCATGCCGCGCCAGTTGTGGTCGCCGGCATAGACGTTCGAATAGCCCTCGGTGAACATCTTCGCCTCAAGGTTCTCGTCCACGATTGCCTTGATTTCGGATGTCGTCGGCCAGATGTCGCGCAAGTAGACTGGGCCGCCGTCGGAATCCTGCCCGAGGGGGTCTTTGAGCAGGTCTGCGTGCATTGTTCCGGCAAGGGCGTAGGCGATCACCAGGGGTGGGGAGGCGAGGAAGTTCATCTTCACCTCGGAGTGGATGCGTCCCTCGAAGTTCCGGTTCCCGGACAATACGGAGGCCACTGTCAGGTCGTGATCGCCGACGGCAGCACTCACCTCCGGGATCAGAGGTCCGGAGTTGCCGATGCAGGTGGTGCAGCCGTAGCCCACCAGATCGAAGCCGAGCTTCTCCAAGTAGGGGGTGAGCCCGGATCGGTTGTAGTAGTCGGTTACGACCCGCGAGCCCGGGGCGAGGGTGGTCTTCACCCATGGTTTGCTGCGCAGTCCGCGTTCTACTGCATTCTTCGCGAGCAGCGCGGCTCCGATCATGACCGATGGGTTGGAGGTATTGGTGCAGGAGGTGATGGCTGCGATGACCACATCGCCATGGTCGATGCTTGATGTGTTCCCGTCGAGAACGACGTCGGCCGGGTCGGAGGGCCACTCGAAGGTCGTGCCGTCGTCCTCATACCGGTGGGGCGGTTCATCGCGGGGAATCCGTCGACTGATGGCAATCGGGTCGCTGGCCGGGAAGGAATCGGCGGACGCGTCATCGAGGCCGCCCTGGATGGCGTCCTCGTGGGATTCTCCGGCTAGCAGGCCGCGGATGGCCCGTTGGGCGAGGGCCAGCGGAATGCGGTCCTGGGGGCGCTTCGGTCCGGCGATCGAGGGCATCACGGTGCTCAGATCGAGTTCGAGGATCTGGCTGTAGTCCGGCACGTGGTCCGGATCGTGCCATAGCCCCTGCTCCCTGGCGTACGCCCCCACGAGCCTCAGCTGGTGTTCGTCCCGGCCGGTCAGGCGCAGGTAGCTCAGCGTTTCGTCATCGATGGGGAAGATGGAACCGGTGGAACCGTATTCGGGGCTCATGTTGCCCAAGGTCGCTCGTGTGGCGAGCGGGACATTGGCGACGCCCGGTCCGAAGAAGTCGACAAATTTGCCCACCACCCTGACGCGGCGCAGCAGTTCCGCGACGGTGAGCACCAGGTCGGTGGCCGTTGTTCCTTCCGGCAGCTCACCGGTGAGCTTGAGGCCGACCACTTGGGGGATCAACATGCTCATCGGCTGGCCGAGCATGGCCGCTTCGGCCTCGATGCCACCGACACCCCAGCCGAGGACCCCGAGGCCGTTGACCATTGGAGTGTGTGAGTCAGTGCCGACCAGAGTATCCGGATAGGCCTGAGGCCCGTCCGGTCCTTCGCGTGTGAAGACGACGCGGGAAAGGTATTCGAGGTTCACCTGATGGCAGATGCCTGTGTCCGGCGGCACCACCAGGAAGTCGTTGAAGGACTGTTGAGCCCAGCGCAGGAGTTGGTAACGTTCCTGGTTGCGTTCGAATTCTAGCTGGGCATTGATCCCGAAGGCGTCGGGGCGGGCAAAGACGTCGGCGATGACGGAATGGTCGATGACCAGTTCGGCGGGGATCAGAGGGTTGATTTTCCTTGGGTCGCCGCCGAGTTCGGTCATGGCATCGCGCATGGCTACCAGGTCGACAACACAGGGCACTCCGGTGAAGTCCTGCATCAGCACGCGGGCGGGTGTGTACTGGATTTCCGCATTGACCTCGGCCTGCGGGTCCCAGTCGCCGAGCGCAGTGATCTGCTCGGCGGTGATGAGTCGGCCGTCTTCGTTGCGCAGCAGGTTCTCCAACAGCACTTTGAGGCTGTAGGGGAGCCGGTCGGAACCCTTGATGCGGTCGATCCGGTATATCTCGTAGGTCTGATCGTCCACGCTGAGTTGAGTGCGCGCATTGAAGCTGTTCGAGGTCATGGATTTTCCCCCTCCTGGAAGCAGAGTTGTTCAGATGGATTGGCGGTACCCGAAGAACTCGTGGTCGTTGTTGTAGCCGCCCTCGCCACCGCCGAAGTCTTTGAAGTCTTCGACGAACTCGATTCCTTTGATCCATTTGACGAGTTTGAAGCCGAGCTGGATTTCGTTGCGCAGCCGCAGCGGGGCGCCGTGGCCGTAGGGCAGTGCGTCGCCGTTCATGTCGTAGGCCAGCATTGTGAGGTGGTAGCTCATCTGTTCAATGGGCTGGGCGTCGTAGTAGATTCCACCGTCGGGTCCTTCGGCGAAGGAGTAGAAGATGACCCACTTCGCCTCAGGTTTGGGTTTGACGAGATCGACGATGGTCTGCATGGAGACGCCGCCCCATTTGGCGATGCCGGACCAGCCCTGGATGCAGAAATGTTGGGTGATCTGCTCGTGGTAGGGCAGGTCCCGCAGTTGCTTGAGGTCCAGTTCCATGGGCTTCTCGACCAGGCCGGAGACCTGTAGACGGTAGTCGGCGAAGTTGTTTTCGTAGAGGTCCTTGTATTCAGGCGTCTCGGGGTACTTGCCGTTGTGCCACATGTACGGGGAGATGTCTTTTTCCGTGTACTGTCCTGGTTTGGAATCCAGATGTTCGAACAGTCGCTGGACGGGGCCGATGAGGGCGTAGCCGATGCGCTGCACGGCGCGCGGGTGGCGGTAGGTGAATGGGGTGACGGCAACCCACAGGAGGATCATCATGACCAGGGAGATGGCGAAGATCCAGAACCCGTTCCAGCTGTCGGCATCGTTGGTGTTCGTGTACATCATGTTGAAGTTGTGCAGCGCATCGGTTGCCACGACGAGGGTCACGTGCATCACGATGAACAGCAGGAACCAGACCAGCACGAGAAAATGCAATGATCGCGCGAGCTGAATGCTGAAGATGCTGCTGATCCACTTGAACTTGGTGGATAGGGCAGGCGACATGCCCAGACCGGTGATGAAAGCTAGCGGGGCTGCGATGAAGACAGTGATGAAGTAGGCCAGGACCTGCAGGCTGTTGTAGGCGACCCATGAGTTGTCAGTCGGCCAATCCAGGGAGAGATACTGGATCATTACCGAGACCGCGTTGGGAAAGACCTCCCAACTGGTGGGTATGAGCCGCAGCCAGTGGCCGGTGGCGAAGACCAGGATATAGAAGACTATTCCGTTGAGCAGCCAGAGCGTGTTGATCCCCAGGTGCCACCATCTGGCCAAGCCTATTGAATGACGTCGGCCGGGCAGACCGATGCTGTCGGGCAACGTGATTGAATCCTGTTTGGCTGTCCACAGCGGATCGGCCGGCACCGGCTTCTGCACCCGGAACCAGTCCTTGCCCGGGGTGGAATGGCGGGTCCAGTAGAACCGGGGGTGGTCGGCAATGATCGTGAGGCCGGAGCGGATGATCGGAATCATCAGCAGCATGTTGAAGAAGTGTTGCCAGCCCACCCAGGCCGGGAAGCCAGCGTTCTCCTCCGCGCCCTGTGGGACAACGGTGCCCGGGTACGCCTCCATGAACTGTGCCACCGCGGGGACGTCACGCAGGCCCTTCGCCACCGCGATGGACACGATGAGCAACACGAAGCCGATCGGCAACAGCCAGAGGAGGTTGAACCATTTACTGCGGCCGATCCGTATTCGCGGTGCCACCCCATACTGTGCCGGTACGGAACCTGCCCAGGAACCGTCAACCGCATCGTATTTCCGCTGGTCCAACTCATGCCGGAAACCGGCCAACGCCTTCGGGGTGATGTTGGATGCGGCCGGCGCGGGCAGCTCATCAGGGGTAGGCCTGCCACCGTTTGCCATACTGCTGCTCCTTCTGTATTGTTCCAGCTCCTATAGGTTTCATTCAGACCAGGGACGAGTCGGCGAATTGTCTCGAAGTATCAGCTTTCGGCCGAAGAAGCCGGATTGCGCCAGTAATCGTTGGCGGCAGCCACGGTGGCGAACTCGATGGCCACAACGTGTGTCGCCATCGTCAGCGAATCGGCGTTCGTGGCGTAGCCCGGCCGGAGCGTCTGACGGGTATCGGCATCGGTTTGAATCGCGGCAACAGTCTTGCGGGCTAGTATGATAGCCAGTTCCCGACCCTGCTCCGGCGTGTCCGTTATTAGGGTGTTGTCCGGTACAAGTGCCATCGTGACCTCCGCAAAGTCGGTGTTCCAGTGTGCAGCCGCGCCCTCGCAGGTGGTGGGCGCGGCCGATCCTAATTTACGGGGGGTTGGCGTCGTGGTACATGATCGAGATCATGTACAGGTGGTTCCGCGTGGACGACCATGGACGCGATGGACGGGACGTCGTCGGCCGTGGCTTGTACCGGAGGCAAGCTCTGTTCAATCTGCTACGGTGCGTGTTTCATTGAGACGGTCCTGCATGGCATTGCTCTATCTCCGCTCGAAGGCGCACTGCCGTGACGTTCGCTCATTGACGAGTCCGCACAATGAAGCGCCTGGTCTTTGAAGCCTGGAGGGCAATCAGATGAAGAAGTTCTCTTTGATCGCACTTGGACGCCGCCACCTCGATACTGCCCGACGGGCGACGAGTGGAAGAAGCGCCAATACCGTTTTTGGTGGACACGAACATGTGCTTCGTCAAACAGTAATTGCACTCACCGGGGAGCAGGAACTCAGCGAACACCTGAATCCGGGCGAGGCGACCATCTTCGTCCTGCACGGAAGGATTCGCCTCTCTACGCAAGACGACCGGTGGGAGGCGCGGGTCGGAGATCTCCTCGTCGTACCACAGGGACTCTATTCGGTGCAAGCAATAGAGAATTCCGCAATCCTGCTTACCGTAGCGAAGACGGACAGGCAGTATCAGATTCCGGAACAGGACGTCTCTGCGGCGGAACCTCAGGCACAGGCGGAGAGCCAGCCCGTCGCAGTGCAGGAACAACAAAATGGGGTACCGGTCCTTTCGGACTAAACCCAGGAGTTGCTTCACGCCCGGTCATCAGGCCAGCATGGACTATTCTGCAGCTTCGGCTGCCAGTCGGGTCCGGTCGAGGACGACTGTCCAACGCCGGCCCGTATCCACGATGCCATCGTCCCGGAGCCGACTCATAACTCGACTGACTGTTTCCGAGGTCAGTCCCGTCAACGCGGCTAAATCGACCCGGGTCAGGGGGAGTTCCAGGGCAAATGCTCCGTCCTGCGCGACACCAAGCTTGTCGACTAATGCCAGCAGGGCGGCGGCTACGCGTTGCTTGGCGTTATCGGCGGACAACCGGCGGATGGCCTGTTGCGCTTGCTCGAAACGGTGTAGAACTTCATCCAAGACGGTCAGAGCCAGACGCGGGTACCGTCCCATGACGTCGTTGAAGACATCGCTCGATATCTCCAGTACACACGATACTGTCATGGCTTCCGCGGTGTCCGGGTAGGTGGACTCGCCCAAAATCCCTAGTGTTCCGAAACCTTCGCCCGGCCCCAGAATATTCGTGACAACATCCTGGCCGTGCACGGAGGGCCGGAGTAGTTTCACCGTGCCGGACGCCACTACAAACAGACTGTTGGCCATATCGCCGGCCCGGTGGACCATTTCCCCGGCGCGGTAGCCACGAGAGCGCACGAGCGGCTCAAGATCCCGGATGTCCGCACAGGTGAGTTCCGAAAACAACGGCATACGGTTCAATACTTCAAGACGTACCGAAGACGAGCAGGTATGCGGAGCGGCAGAACGCTCAGTTAGAGGAAGCCGACGCCTCTCTCTACTCATCATATTCTTCCCCCAGTTAGCTGCGTCCGTTGAAAACGCGGTTTCGTCCCTTCACCTGGCGCTCACTTCCTGGCGGGTGCTGCAGGGTAGCGGCCCGGTGGGTTAGGGGCCGCGTCCTGCGCGGTCGAAGTGGGCCAACTGGCAAGCGCTCCGATGAAGCCGGCGGGGGCGAACACGCCGAGCATGGAGACAGGCTGGCTGGTTTCGTTGGAAACGCTGACCCGCTCGCCCTGATCGAGCAGGACGACGACGCCCGGAGCCACCTTCTCCTCGTGCCCACCGCTGCGGATCAGCAGTTCGCCGGTGAACGGAACGACCAAGGCGGTGGACTCCCCGTGCGCATGCTCGGGCATGTTGCCGCCGACCGGGATCGTCACATACGCGGCCGCCAACTGTCCGCCGGCGCTCTGCTCGTCGGCGAGCACTTCGGCGCGCGGCCCGTTCGGGAAGGGCGCCTGATGGGCCGGTCCGCTACCGGTTGGGAGGACGCGCATCGTCGCTCCTTTCGTTCAATCGTGGGGTGGGAAGGGCGAGTCGAGCGGGACCGGGAACTCGTCTCCCAGGACCTGGTCCATCACGTCAACGCATGGCTGGGCGATGACGTAGGGCATCGGTTCTCCTCCCGCTAAGCGCCGTCTACATCGAGTTTAGAGGATAACCATCCTGTTTACTAGGGGGTCGGTACGTCGGCGACGCACAGTTCGGGCTCGACGAACGGGCGCAGACCGGCATGCTCGGCGCCGGGTACCCCAAGCCGGTCCAACGAGCCACGCAACAGACCAAGATGCGCCCTGCACACGATCTGGGGGTAGGCCCGGGCAAGATCGCGGAACGGGCAGGCGTCTAACTCCAGATGCCGTTCGGCGGTGTCGTCGACGACGCGGGGCGCGAAGCCGATCCGCTCGAATAGGTCGCTGATCCGGCGGGTTCCCTCCTCCCAGGACAACGCATCCTCGACTGGTATCTCCATCTGTGCCCAATGCCGACCGGCGCGTTCTGCTAATTGCGGGCCAGCGCCGGGGTCGGTGGCCAGCACCTCGGTGAGAGCGACCGCTAACTGCCGGTACGCCTCGCGCGGCTCGGCGGAGGCGGTCACTGTGTAGAGCTGACGTGGCCGGCCTGGTTTGCCCGCTCTTCCCGCTGTCCGCCGGATCAGCCCGGCCTGCTGGAGCACGTCGAGGTGGAACCGTGCCGTCGTCACGTGCAGCCCGACGGCCCCATGGATGTCACTGCGCTCGCCGCGGCCGTCGGGCTGCACGTGACGCCGGCACGGTTCCACCTCGTCGTGCTCCAGCAGGCCGGGCCTGTCTCTTATACACATCTGACGCTGCCGACGTATCTTAGGGTTTAGCTCTCTGTTTTGTCTGATTGTCTATAATATAAAAAGACCTCCAGTCTTACGTTGATTAGTAGATGCTTCACTCTTATTACTGGAGCTTTT